>SKYG01000206.1 GCA_007128045.1 Bacteroidales bacterium
AAGCCCCTGTTTCTTGTCTGATACATCCAGCATGAGCAGTGCGTTACCGTTGCTGACGACTGAACCCTGAATACTGCCGGCAGTAATCTGGCGGCATAACTTCGACAAACCGACGACTGCTTTGGCAAAAAACAGCGCAAATCAAGTCGAGACACCCTTGATGAAGCAATATTATACCATCAAGGGCAAACATCCTGACGCATTATTGTTGTTCAGGGTGGGCGATTTCTATGAAACATTTGGCGAAGATGCCAAAACAACGGCACGTATTCTGGGTATCATATTGACACGCCGTGCCAATGGTGCTGCATCTTATGTTGAGCTGGCGGGTTTCCCTCACCATGCACTGGATACCTATCTTCCGAAATTGGTAAAGGCAGGACAGCGCGTTGCCATATGCGAACAACTGGAGGATCCAAAGAAAACGAAAACAATCGTTAAAAGAGGTGTTACCGAATTGGTCACCCCAGGCATAGCTTTTAGCGACAGGGTACTCGATCACAAGGAAAACAACTTCCTGGCAGCCTTGTATCTGTCCGATGGAGTAACAGGGCTTGCCTTGCTGGATGTTTCGACAGGGGAGTTTCTGGTTGATCAGGGCAGCAGCGAATATATTGAAAAGCTGGTACAAAGCTTCAAACCCAGCGAGGTCATCATTCGTAAAGGTTTTGCCAGGCAATTTGAAAAGAATTTTCCGGGGAAGTACTATCTGACATACCTTGAAGATTGGGTGTTTACCCGCGAATTTGCTGACGACCTATTGTTGAAGCATTTTGACACTGTTTCCCTGAAGGGATTTGGTATTGCTGAACTGGAAGGGGGAATTATTGCCGCAGGTGCCGTAATGCACTATCTTTCTGAAACACGTCATGACCAGCTTGGTCATGTGAACAAGATCTCAAGAATTGATGAGCGACACTATGTCTGGCTCGACAAATTCACCATACGCAATCTGGAAATCATTCATTCTTATAATGAGAATGCCACTACCCTGATTCAAATCATGGATCATACCTTATCTCCTATGGGTAGTCGTTTGTTAAAACGATGGATCATATTGCCCCTGAAGAATAAAACCCAGATTAAAGCACGTCATGATGCGGTTGAATACTTCCTTCATGATGATCAGCTTACCCGCGACTTGTCGGCGTTCATCAAACAGATAGGAGATTTGGAACGGTTGATCTCGAAAGTAGCTGTAGGTAAAATCAACCCCCGGGAAGTATTACAGATTCACAGGGCTTTGAGTGCGGTTGAGCCTTTACGGAATCTTTGTTTGAACAGTGATTCGGAGCCATTACGACAATTTGCCGATCAGCTGAACCCTTGTGCTATGATTCGCGACCGCATTAAACGGGAGGTTAAACCTGAGCCGGCAACCCTTATAAACAAAGGCAATGTGATGGCAGACGGGGTATCGGAGGAACTCGATGAGTGGAGAAAGATATCTCATTCAGGGAAGGATTATCTGGCAGAGTTGAGAACAAAAGAGATTGAACGTACGGGCATACCCTCCATTAAAATATCCTACAACAATGTTTTTGGATATTATCTGGAGGTTACAAACACCCATAAGGAGAAGGTTCCTGACGACTGGCAGCGGAAACAAACCCTGGCCAATGCCGAACGTTATATAACACCGGAGCTAAAAACCTATGAAGAGAAAATATTAGGTGCTGAGCAAAAAATACTTGAACTTGAAGCTACTCTTTATGCTAAACTGGTAGATGCCATCTCGGACTATATTAAGCCCATACAGGTAAATGCCGGGGTGGTTGGACAGCTTGACTGTCTGATATGCTTTGCCCATATTGCCAGGGAATACAACTATTGCCGTCCTGAGATCAACGACTCGTTTACCATTGACATCAAGGATGGTCGGCACCCTGTTATAGAACAGCAATTGCCCCCAGGGGAAGAGTATGTTAGCAATGATGTGGTGCTTGACAATGACAATCAGCAGATCATGATGATCACCGGGCCGAATATGTCGGGTAAATCTGCCTTGCTCAGACAAACAGCGCTGATTGTTCTGATGGCACAGATGGGTAGTTATGTACCTGCCAGGGAGGCCAACCTGGGGTTGATCGACAGGGTTTTTACCCGTGTTGGGGCTTCTGATAATATTTCTTCCGGCGAATCTACATTTATGGTTGAGATGAATGAAACTGCCAGCATACTCAACAACATATCCAACAGAAGTTTAATTCTACTTGATGAAATTGGAAGGGGTACAAGTACTTATGATGGCATCAGCATTGCCTGGGCCATTGCAGAATTTCTCCATGAGCATCCGATGTACAGGGCTAAGACATTGTTCGCCACGCACTATCACGAGCTCAACGAGATGGCAACTTCATTCCCGAGAATCAAAAATTATAATGTGTCGGTTAAAGAGGTGCGCAATAAGATATTATTTTTACGCAAGCTGGTAGCAGGTGGCAGTGAACATTCTTTTGGTATTCATGTGGCAAAAATGGCCGGGATGCCTGTGCCTGTAATTGATAGGGCAAAGGTCATTCTCTCCCATCTGGAGAAGTCTCACAGCCACGAAGAGCTAACCGGAAAAGTAAAGGGAAAGCAAAAGAAACAACAAAACGAATTTCAGTTAAGCTTTTTCCAGCTTGATGACCCATTGCTGGAACAGATCAAGGAGGATATTCTACATACAGACATCAACACATTAACACCTGTCGAGGCTTTAATGAAACTGAACGAGATCAAGCGTCTGTTGGGGAAATAATTAGAGACAGACGCTAATTAATTACGATATCCCATGCGTTGCAATACCTCGTCGCTCAGGTCGTACCGGACATCTGTGTATATCATGGTAAGCCCTCCGGTTTTATCGAAGATCACCGCATAGTTGCCCCTGGTAGCGATTTCCTGTACAGCTTCGTAGATATTGTCTTGTATTGGTTTTACCAGTTCCTGTCTTTTCTGAAAAAGTTCACCGTTTCGTCCAAAGCGCTTCATTTGCAAATCTTTTGCAGCCTTCTCCTTGTTCATGATCGTTTCTTCTCTTTGGATCCTGATCTCTTCCGGGAGCATAGGTGACTCAGCCTGGTATGCCCGGAATAATGATTCAATCTCCCCAAACATCTCTTCCAGTTCATTCTGCCACTCAATGGAGATTCGCTCTATTTCCATCTCAGCAGCTTTATACTCTGGGATATTGTCCATGATGTAATCAGAGTCAATATACGCAAAACGTTGCCCCATCACGGTAAGGGCAGAAAAAATGATCAATGCGCTAATAATGGCTATTCTTCTCATTGTATGATCCTCCAATACTTTGTTTTTTACATTTGTGTACTAACTCCAAACATTATGCCAGAATATCTCATCCTTCATTAATCAATAGACTGGCCAATAGAGAAGTGGAACCTACCTTTATTTTCACCTGGTCTGGCTGGTATCTCATCAAAGCCATATCCCCAGTCAATACCAAGCAGTCCGAACATCGGAAGGAACACCCGTAAGCCGACGCCAGCCGATCGTTTAATGTCGAAAGGATTAAAGGTTCTGAAGTCCTTCCAGGCATTACCCGCCTCCACAAAAGTAAGGGCGTAAATGGTTGCCATGGGGTTCAGGGAAATCGGGTATCGCAATTCAAATGTAAACTTGTTATAGACATTGGCCCCAATAAACTGATTATCGGGTCCGACAGGAGTCAGTGCATAATTTCCATATCCCCGCAGAGAGATGACTTCCCTGCCATCAATTTCCCATCCTGACAGACCATCACCACCGAGGTAGAATCTTTCGAATGGTGGGAATCCGATATCTTTATTGTAGAATCCCAGGAATCCCATTCTGGTACGTGTCGATAAGACTAAATTTCCAACCAGGGTGGTATACCAGCTTGTGTTGAATTTCCATTTATGGTATTCGAGCCATTTGAATCTCTCCTGGATGGTAAGGTCTCTATAATCCTTATCATTGAAGGCAGAATAAGGTGGTGTCAATTGCAATGACAATGAAACCTCCGATCCGGTACGTGGAAATAATGGGGCATCGATGGAGTTTCTTCCAAAGACAACATTATAGCTAAGGTTGTTGGATGTGCCATTATCGAACATAAATCGAATGGGGCTATTCAGGATGTCGTAGTTTTGATAGGTGACAAATTGTTGCAGGTAAAACCAGTCATCCGGGAAAGTCAGTCGTTTTGCCAGTCCAACGGTGGCTCCAAAGATGGAATAGTATCCATAATTGGGATGTGTCTTTGCCAGGTTTTGTCTGTGTGTGGTTTGATAAAGAGA
>SKYG01000028.1 GCA_007128045.1 Bacteroidales bacterium
AACAATTCAACAACTCAACAACTCAACAGACGAATCACAGGCCCAATAAAATGTTCACGGGATCTTCCCCTTTGAACAACAGCCGTGAAGGGTTCTCTATAAACTCTTTCACCTTTACCAGAAAGCCAACAGACTCTTTTCCGTCAACGATGCGGTGGTCATAAGATAGTGCCAGGTACATCATCGGACGGATCACGATCTGACCATTTCTGACCACTGGCCTGTCAAGGATGTTGTGCATACCCAATATGGCACTTTGCGGCGGGTTAATGATGGGTGTAGATAACATGGAACCGAAAATGCCTCCGTTGGTGATTGAAATAGTACCCCCCTTTAAATCTTCGAGATCAATTTTTCCATCGCGTGCTTTGGCAGCCATCTCCTGGATTTTCTCTTCCAGTTGTGCAATGGTAAGTGCTTCGGCATTGCGGATCACTGGCACCATAAGTCCCTTGGGTGTGCTTACCGCAATGCCAATGTCGGCAAAATCCGGTATGACGATATGATTATTGTCGATATACCCGTTTACTGCAGGGAAAAATGGGATGCTTTCAGCCAACGCCTTTGTAAAGAACGACATAAATCCCAGCTTGAAGCCATATTTTTTTATAAAAGCCTCCTGATAGGTGGCACGTAACGACATAATGGCCGACATGTCAACCTCATTAAAGGTGGTAAGCATGGCTGTTTGATTCTTCACGGCCACAAGCCGCTCAGCAATCTTACGCCTTAGAGTAGACATTTTTTGTCTTTTTTCCTCCCGGCCACCACCCCATCTTTGTGGCAAAGATGCTTGTTGATCTGCCAATGCAGCCCTGTTGCCGGCATCAGTTTTCCCTGCAATGGCAACTAATATATCTTTCTTGGTGATTCGTTTACTGTCTGATCTAATCGACAGGTCTGACAAGCCGACGCCCATGTCATCCATGGTTTTTTTGGCTTGCGGAGAAAACGTGATAGCCTGTCGAAGGCTCTTCTCCGGCTTATCGTCACCCCCCGTGTCAGCATTTGTTACCATGCTATCGGAGGTAGGTTTGTCAATGGTCGTTTTGGCTGCTTCGGAGTCCTTTGTATCATCTTGTAAAGATTCTTTTTCTTGCTCAGCCGTCTTTTCCGGTTTTTCTGCTTCTGTGTCAATGATTGCGATCACCTCGCCCGGTTTTGTCTCGCTGCCTTCTTCCAGTTTAAAACTGATAGCTCCTGAAGCCGTTGCGCTGATGGTCAGGGTAGCTTTATCCGAATCAATCTCAGCGATTTCCTGATCTTTCTCTACGTACTGACCATTTGTAACCAGCCACCTAGCCAGTTCGACCTGTGTAATTGATTCACCGGCTTCAGGAACAATGATGTCGATTAACATGATAATATCTTTTTTTACTGTTCAACCAGATGACTGATACAAAGCTGCATGCACTCTTTACAAACATTTTCACAGTCACATTCTTCAAATGCTTTTTCAATAATCTTTTGTTGTTGCATGGCGTGAAACTTGCTGGAGCCACTGGCAGGACTGGCACTTGGTGGCCTGGCAATGACGCCGGCCTTTATCCCTTTCAGATTGGCTTTGAGGTATGGCCAGGCACCCATATTCTGAGGTTCTTCCTGCACCCAGAGCCATCTTCTAGCCTTAGTGTATTTCTCTAAAAGCAGCTTAAGCTGTTTTTCGGGCAATGGATACAACTGTTCAAGCCGTACTATGGCTACATCCTGGTTCATTGTTTGGTGCTTTTCTTCCAAAAGCTCGTAATATATCTTACCTGAACAAAGAATCACCCGTTGAACAAGATCAGGGTTGGCTTCTTCGTCGTCTATGACTTCCAGAAACTGTCCTTTGATCAGGTCTCGGAGACTTGAGACACAGGTGGGATGTCTGAGAAGGCTTTTTGGGGTAAATACCACCATAGGTTTCCGAAATGGTCTTTTCATATGCCTGCGAAGCAGGTGAAATAAACTGGCAGGGGTTGTGCAATTTGCCAGCACCATATTGTTGTCGGCACACAAGGTTAAGAATCTTTCCATGCGGGCACTTGAGTGCTCCGGCCCCTGGCCTTCATACCCGTGAGGCAAAAACATGACCAGGCCGTTCATGAGCCGCCACTTTTGCTCCGCGCATGTAATAAACTGGTCTATGATGATTTGTGCGCCGTTGTTGAAGTCCCCAAATTGTGCTTCCCATATAACCAATGAATTGGGGCTTGCAGCGGCATATCCGTATTCAAAACCCAGCACGCCATATTCCGACAGCAAGGAGTTGTAAATGTTGAAATCAGCCTGTTTCTCGCCAAGGTTCAGTAAGGGGACATACTCCTCCTCTGATTCTTCCATTTTAAGTACGGCATGGCGGTGACTAAAAGTACCTCTCTCTACATCCTGGCCTGAGAACCTGACAGGATATCCCTCATGAAGCAGGGATGCATACGCCAGGGTTTCTCCCATTGCCCAGTCAATCACCCCTGTTTCCAGCACCATTTTCCGGCGTTCATCCATCAAGCGTATTGTTTTACGAAAGAAACGTTTGTCCTCGGGTAAATGTGTAATCTTTTCTGCCAGCTCGCACAATATGCTTCCCTTAATGCCGGTTTCGACATGCTTCTCAAGATCATCTACACCAGGCCATATATACCCTTTCCAGGTTTTCTCGAGAAACGGATCAATATGTCCCTTTTTTATCTGTCTGGCCTTATCAATTCCGGAATTAAGCTTTTCATCAAATAGAGAACGCTGTCGTTCTACGAACTCCTCTGTTATGATGCCCTGCTCAAGCAATTTTTTGATGTAAATCTTAGCCGGGTCAGGGTGCTGTTCGATGATCTTATACAGTATGGGCTGGGTAAACCTCGGCTCATCACTTTCATTATGGCCATATTTTCTGTAGGATAACAGATCAATGAACACATCGCGTTGAAACTTCTGACGAAACTCCATGGCCAATTCGATGGTGTATACAACTGCTTCGACATCATCGCCATTCACATGAAAGATGGGAGATTGAATGGTCTTGGCCACATCTGTGCAATAGATGCTTGATCGGCCATCCAAATAGTTCGTGGTAAAGCCTAATTGGTTGTTGATAACCAAATGGATGGTACCACCTGTGCGATATCCTTCCAGCTCCGACATCTGCAACACTTCATATACGATTCCTTGTCCGGCTATAGATGCATCACCATGTATCAGTATTGGTGCAACCTGTTGCGAGTCACCATGATAAGAGTGGTCGATCTTGGCACGTGCAATCCCCTGTACTACCGGGTCAACGGCCTCCAGGTGACTGGGATTTGGGGCAATGCTCAGCTTAATGGTTTTTTCTTCAGAGGTAGTGGTTTCAAGTGTACAGCCAAGGTGGTACTTCACATCGCCAAGCAGCGTTTCTTCTTCATACTCTTTGCCCTCAAATTCACTGAATATCTTGTAGTAGGGTTTTTTTAAAATATTTGCCAACACGTTAAGCCTGCCACGATGTGCCATTCCAATTACGTACTCTTTGATGCCAAGTGAGGCCCCTTTTTCTATTACAGCATCCAGTGCCGGTATCAGACTTTCACACCCTTCGAGTGAGAAGCCTTTCTGCCCAGGGAAACGTTTTCTTACAAAGTGCTCAAAACCAACGGCCTCAATAAGCTTGTTCAGTATTCGCGCCTTCTTGTCTGAAGAAAAATGTGGTGTGTTTCTTGGCCCCTCCATCCTGTTCTTGAGCCATTCGACAATCTCAGGCGTGTGGATATGCATATATTCAACACCAATGCTTTGGCAGTAGGTCTGCTGAAGGTGGTTGATAATTTCAGTTAATGGTACCTTGCCAATACCAAGTTCATTGCCCGCTAAAAATGGAGTAGAAAGATCCTCTTCGGTAAGGCCAAAGTTATCATAATCAAGTGTCGGATAGTATTTTCTGCGGGTACGAACCGGGTTGGTTTTTGTAAAAAAATGACCACGTTCCCTATATCCATTAATAAGATCTATTACATTAAATTCGTTTCGGTGAATGTCTTTCTCCTTTTTTGCAGCACTTTCAGGCTCAGGGAAATGCGTCCTGGCGAATTCAAAACCCTCAAAGAACAAACGCCACCCCGGCTCAACTTTTCCAGGATCTGCCATGTATTGTCTGTACAGAAGCTCAATCTCATCGGCTTCAGCATTGCCTAAAAAGGAAAATTTTTCCATGCGATCTTACCATTCACTGTTAATTAACCCTTTTTGTATAATGACAGGCCCAGTCCTGTCTCTACAAAAAATCCTGCTGTATGTCAGACAGGCCCAGTCCTGTCCCTACAAATGCTACCTACTGCCTCAACTCAACAACTCAACAACTCAACAACTCAACTATCTCCCCACCTATATATACAAAAATAGTATAATTAATGTTTAACTTGCATCAATATATTTATACACCCTTTTCCCCGACATGAAATGTCCATAATCATCGCTTTGACACACATAGACCTGTTTATGGGCATTCACTTGACTTTTTGACCTTCAGACCTTCAGACTTTCAGACAAATGTTAAACATAAGGAAACAATCATTAACAATAAAACAAATAATTTTTTTGCATTATCATTATGATGATTATATTTGAAGCGCAATAAGAGATATTTTTTTAAGATTTTGTGTTCATACAAGATTAATATATTTATACGTATCTGCTTAATTACGTGATTGTAAAATTGCTGTATTTATGGCCAAAACCCCAAAACAAGATAAAGCTTTAGACCTGGAAAAGGCCTGGACAAAATTTAAAAAGAAAGACTTTGAGAAAGCACTGGCTTTGTTCGAAGAGCTATTGGATGAGAATGATAATGACGCAGAGGCTCTTTATGGCAGGGCTTGCTGCCTGATTCGTTGTGAAGAATATGAAGACGCCCTGAAGGACCTTAACGTGTTGATCAGGAAAAGTCCAAAGGAAAGCAGGTATGTGCATGCCAGGTCTATGGTATATGGTGCGGAGGAAAAGCTAAAGGATGCCATCAAAGATCTCGAGAGGGTGATTGAACTGGCATCAGATTCTGTGGAGGCCCACTGCGACCTTGGTGGTGCTTATCTGATTAGCGGTGATTTTGCTAGGGCAAACGACTGTTTCGACACCTGTATAGATATTGACCGTACCTGTCCTGATGCATGGTTTGGAAAGGCAATGGTGGCCATTGAGAAGAAAGAACCCAAGCGTGCCATTGAATACCTGAATGCTGCTATCAAGATTGATGGAAAATATTTGCTTGCCATATTGGCCCGTGCCGAGGCATACCTGATGTCAAACCAGAAAAAAGAAGGACTGCAGGATATACGCAAAGCTCTGAGCCTGAACCCTGATCTTTTTAAAAATAACGAATTAGCTGGTCAGGACGATGTCACACCCTATGGCAACGATGAAAATGACTCCCTCGACGAAGATCAGGATTATGAAGCGTACAAACTGGAAGATTAACTATCCTACCTTATTCCTAATTCCTGTATAGGCTATAGTATTCAAATACAATTACTATCGTTGTGCCTGTCACATTTTACCAATAGATATTATATTACTGATGAAAATACGCTTCGGATTGCTATTACTTCTCATCCTCCTTTATCCAATATCGGGATGCTTCTCACAACACAAATTAACACTTTCCCATGAAGATTATGCCGACTGGAATGTTATATCCAATACGAACCTGTCGCCCGATGGGAGTTGGCTTTTATATGAGCTGAATCCTCAGGATGGCGATGGGTTATTGGTGATAAGACACCTGGAAAGCAATCGTGAGGAGCATATTCCCAGAGGGTATCGTGCCACAGTTTCTCCCGACGGCAACTATGCAGCATTTCATATAAAGCCGCAACAAGCTGTTCTCCGGCAGGCGAAAGTCGAGAAAAAAAAACGGAATGAAACCCCCATAGACTCTCTGGGGATTTTTATCTTCGATGCATGGAAATATACCAAATACCCTGCATTGGTCTCTTATTCTTTTCCCAGAGAGGCATCAGACTGGATGACGTATGTCGTTGACAATGCCATGCTTGAGTTTCTCGGCAAAGAACTTGAAAAAGACAAACAGGAGCCCGTCATTGAGGAAGAAGAATCAGAGAATCCTCAACCAGAGTCTGAAGAAGAAATCGGTTCAGAAAATGAAGATTCTGAAGAAAAGAAAAAGGAAAAGCCCGGTAAGTCGTTGCATCTGTATAACCCGATTTCAGGTGAACGTATTGAAATTCCAAGGATCAGCGATCATGTGCTGTCCGACTTTGGAACCGTCGTTGCGGGCCTCACTGAGAAGGAAGAGAAAGATACACTATCACTCTGGGAAGCTTTTGTAATTGAAACAGAAAGCTTGGATCCAAAGATCATTGACAGCCGATACGGAGAGATGAAGCAACTTAATATTGACATCAATGGTCAACAGCTGGTCTGGTTGTTTTCCTCCGATACTACTGATACAAAGACCTTCTTACTGGTTCATTATGATCTCGAACAAGATAGGATACATGAGCTTTCTGACAGGTTGACCAGTGGCATGCCTGAAGGCTACGGAATAAGCGAACACCGCAAACCTTATTTCTCTGATAACGGCCAGAGGCTTTTTTTTGGAACAGCCCCTCTGCTTGTTGTACAGGACGAAGATACCCTGCTGAGAGAAGAAAAGTACTCTCTAGACATATGGCATTGGGAAGACCCTATGTTGCAATCACAACAAAAGGCCCAGTTAAGGCAATTGCAACAAAGAAACTACCTGGCTGTTTATTATCCCGGTCAATCAAATCTGGTTCAGCTTGGTGATGAAGACCTTAGTGTTATTCAATTGAATGAAACAAGGAATTCAGCCTATGCCTTGGGCCAGAATCCGGAACCATATTTGATCGAACGGCAATGGACAGGTGGAAATTCCCGCGACCTTTATGCAGTATCTGTTTCTGATGGTGCCAGATACATGATAGCTGACCGTGTTGAATCTACGGCAAGTATCTCTCCAGGGGGTAATTATATTGTGTGGTATGACATATCCGAACCTGGCTGGAAAGCGTATTCTTTGTCCGGAAAATTTACTGTATCTCTTACAGACGGTATTGATGTGGCGTTTTATAATGAAGAAAACGATCAGCCCACGTTTGCCCGGCCATATGGGATAGCAGGGTGGGCCACCGACGATCAGGCAGTGCTTATTTATGACAGGTTCGATATTTGGCTGGCTGATCCAACGGGAGCAAACCCTCTTGTAAATATTACTTCTGGTTTCGGGCGAGAACACAATACCAGGCTTAGGATACAGAATTTGGATCGTGACGACTATTTTATACGACTTGATGAAAAATTATTGCTGTCGGCATTTAATGAACGCACCATGCAAAGTGGGTTCTTTTCCCTGAACAATCAGAGACTGGAGATGCTGATCATGGATGATGCCTCTTTTTCGGGCCTTCAAAAATCCAAACACGCAGAGAAGTATTTATTCAGAAAGAGTACGTTTTTAGAATATCCTGATGTCTGGATCTGTGATGAAACATTTCGTAACCCACAGAAGGTTTCAGAGGCAAACCCTCAACAATCAGAGTATAACTGGGGGAGTGTTCAGCTGGTTGAATGGCTGGACTTTAAGAACGAACCACTTAAAGGCCTTTTATATCTTCCTGATAACCTCGATGCAAGCAAGAAGTATCCTATGTTGGTCTATTTCTATGAGCGATCTTCCCAAGGACTGCATTCTCATTCGATACCGTCGCCCAGCAGGTCAACTATCAACAGACCATATTGCACGAGCAATGGTTATATCGTTTTTGTGCCTGACATAACGTATGAAATCGGCTTTCCGGGTGAGAGCGCCTACAATGCCATCATTAGTGGTACCAAGGCCATGGTTGAACGTTATCCATTTATCGACAGGGAGCGTATGGGCTTACAGGGTCAAAGCTGGGGTGGCTACCAGATAGCCTACCTGGTAACCCGTACCAACTTATTTAAAGCAGCCATGGCCGGCGCGCCGGTTAGTAATATGGTAAGTGCATACGGAGGAATCAGATGGCAAACCGGCCTAAACAGACAGTTTCAATATGAGCAGACACAAAGCCGCATCGGGGGAACCTTATGGGAAAAACCATTAAGGTACATTGAGAATTCACCCATCTTCTTTGCCGACAAGATTGAAACGCCCTTGCTTATGATGCATAACGATGATGATGGTGCCGTGCCCTGGTATCAGGGTATTGAACTGTTTACTGCGATGAGGCGCCTGTCGAAACCTGTTTGGATGCTCGTTTATAACGGAGAGGCTCACAATCTGACCAAATGGCCAAACAGGATGGATTTATCTGTGAGGATGTATCAGTTTTTTGATCATTATCTAAAAGATGAACCCGCTCCCATCTGGCTGAAACGCGGTATCCCCGCCACAGAGAAAGGCAAAACCCACGGATACGAACTAACAGAATAGGCAGAAAGACCTAAATTTCCAGTATTGCCAATATATTCATCTGTTTAAAATTGTCTGAAAGTCTGAAAGTCTGAAAGTTGAAAAGTCAAAAAAAAAGGGAAATCTTTTAATCATGCGTCTGTGTGTCAAAGCGTTTGTCATGGGTATTTCATCTTGCCTGATTGCCTTAACACCCTCCCTGGATGGTAATCACCTCGGTTTGTACCTGGGGAACGACAGGGCTTTTCGGGTCTTTTTCACGATTCTGGCCTGTCACTGATGATTGCATAAAACGGGGATAGTCGAAACGTGCTTTATCATCTTTGTAATACCTATAGGATGGGTCAGGTACGTCGTTAAGCACATGGGCTTCGATGGTATCGAATCCTCCTGCCACCACCCGGATGTTGCTGTAACCTTTCCCCAGCAATATCATAGCGGTATAAATGGCTTCTTGTTCCTCGTGCGAATAGAGTAACTTTTGTCCTGGCTGCTGAAATATTTTGCGGTATTCTTTAGAGAATATAGTTGCTTCAGGTATGTTTATCGCCCCGGGAATATGCCCACTGGAAAAAGATTCAGTATCACGAATATCCACAAATTGTATTCCATTCTCTGGCTGCTGCATTAGCTGATACAACTCAGCATAGTACACCAAAAAATCCTCCTCAAAACTTGTGTCGATCACTTTGGTAATGCTTGCACGGTACTTTCCTGAAGAAATATTACTTAATAACAATCCTGCTGAAATCAACCCAAAGAACAACAGTGCCCCGATATTTAATAGCTTATGTGACATATTGATATGGTTTTTTAGCACCCCCCGGATGCTACTGGTACTTGTACTTCAATAATGGTATGAACAGGTGCTTGCTTGTCAGGTGCCGGTTTCACAGCACCCCCTTCCCGAAAGTATTGTCTGGCTTCTTTTGCAAAGCGTTTTGAGAAGCCATACATATAGTTGTTGTTATCTTCCTCTGGTTTGTCTGTAAACAGCATTTCAAACATGCCGTTCAGGCCTCCTTCAAGAATATATATATGGCTGATACCTGCTCTTCTTGCGATGGTCCATACCTGTGTTGGTACACTGGTTCCATCGCTGAAAAAAACTTTCTCGCGGGAGTCTCTGCGAAAAAATGCTCTGTATTTTCTGTCCAACACCTCTTCCGGATTCATGTTTATAGCTCCGGGAAGTGAAAAACGCTGGTATTGCTCTGATTGGCGAAGGTCAATATATACAACGTCGTTACGTTCGTTCATGATGTCGAAAACAACTCTCTCTGATGTTACCTTTGCCATACCTGCATGCCATTCGTAATTTAGCTGATCGACCGGTGTTTCATCAAAACCCGAGCTGCGTACGGCAGGGAGAAACACAAATAGTACCAGAAACCCGATCAGCATCAGGGCTGGCATCCGATAAGAAGGGCGTTGAGAAATTACAGAGGGAGATACTTTGTTCACCTTATCTTCTATCATCTGTGTTACAGCAAAAGCGATAAGCGCCACAGTCGCCAACATGAGCGCAAACCAGTCCTTGCCTATTCCGAGGGTCTCAAAAATCTGGATGTGTCCCAGGAAACTTCCGGTATATAATGGTTCGAAGGTGCCGTAAAAATGACCGAAGATAAACATGCCGATGAACATGCCGCCGATAAATACCATGGCATCAACCTTCCCGATTACCGCTCCGACCAGGCTGGTGCCCGGACAAAAACCTCCCATGATAAAACCTCCGCCCATGATAAGCCCCCCGATAATTGCCGACCACAGGAAGGTTGGATTGATATATACCAGACTCATGTCTACCCATCCCAGGAAAGAGAAAAACAATAACCCGGTCATGGCTGTGATACCTGCCGTAAAAAACACCTTTAATACTACAAAGTCGTACCCATAAAACAGGCCGGCAAGCTTTCTGGAAGAAGAAAAGCCTGCTTGTTCCAGGATGTAGCCGAATCCTATACCCAGCACTAGTGCGAAGAACAGCAGCAGGCTGGGGTTCACCAAACCTTCAGGAATAAATGGTGCCATAATTTGTCTCGTTAAGGGTTATATCCAAAGCTTTCTGAAAAACCATGCCAGCGCATACCCTGACCCAAAGATCGCCATCATGGTGATGATGCCCCCTGTTGATAGCACGGCCATTCCGCTTAATGCTGCCCCGGAGGTGCATCCGCGCCCAAACTGTGCGCCCAGTCCGAACAACAAGCCTCCGGCCAGGGCAAAAGCAAGCCTGGTCCTCGTTCCAATACCCGGTCCGCGATCAACCTTCAGGGCCATCCTGCCCGACATGGCACCGCTGAAGAAGCCTCCTATCAATACGCCAAGTGCCATATATACCAGGAATGATTGCATCGGACTGGTGTCTGACACGAAATATTCCTCATAAAAGGTGCTCTTTTCAGCATATTCCGGTGCAGCTTTAGCCACAGAGGTGACCAGCAGACTTTTCGCAGCACCACTTGCGCCAAGCCCCCTGCCTGCAATCAGGTAGGAGGCCATTAAAACAAGCCCCAGCAAAAAACCCGCCAAATAAGGATTCATGTATGGTTTCATGTGTTAAAAATTTGTCTAAATGTCTAAATGTCAAAAAGTCGCCTCAACCCCTCAACTCCTCAACCCCTCAACTTCTCAACTTTCCCCCTCAGCATCCGCCTTGCACGCTGATGGTCTCTGTTTGGATCTCCGTTTCTGGTATCGTCGTATCATTCTGCCCCTCTGTTCCGGAAAGGGGATAGTTTTTAACCATGCCTGGCACAAAAGACCTTCGCTGGGGTTGGGTGTCAAGCATGGTTTGCTGTATAAATGCGTTTACCCCGTATGGGATGTGGTATGCCTCATAACCAAGCAGGCGCAGGTAGGCTACCGGATATACACTATGATGTGCGGTATAGCAATAAAGCACCACCGGTTTATCTGTTGGAAGGGTGTTGAGATACTGCCCCTTTCCCAGTGATGCCTTGGGTTCGTATTGAATAGAGCCGGCAATATGACCCTTACGGTATAATGAGTCGGGCCAATAGTTGATTATATAGTAATTGGATGGCTCTTTCAGTACCACACCGGCATCAATCACGGTGTGTTCCAATGTAATGTCAAGTATGTCGGCTGCCCTTGCCCGTAATATGTCATAGGCATCGGTTTTGCCTGTTTGTAAAGCCGGAAGCTCCCCTGGGTTGTTTTTGGCGTGTGGTGTTGTTTCCAGTTTGCCTTCCATGTGGGAGCTCATGGCGGCGAGCCAATAGTTCTCAGCAATTTCCATGTCCCAACTGCTAAGGCCATTACGTAAAAAAACCACATTGTTGTATCCAAGAAATTGGAGCACGGCAGTAACGTAGCCACTAAGCATGGCATTTGGACAGACCAATACGATCTTTTCAAACGCATTCGGATCTATCGTTTGTTCAAAATAGTGTAATAGTTCTGAAGCGGAGATGTTTACCGAATGGGCAATATGCCCGGCATGATACGCATCTTGTGGCCGGAGGTCAATAATCAACTGGTTGTGTCCTGACAGTTTGCTGTATACATCTTCCGGGGCAATCATTGTGGGAATGTCCGGATCGTTTATAAGGTTTCCATGCTCGCTAAGGTAATCTAGCAGTAATTGTGTCTCATTCAATGGTTGACGTGAACCATCCTCTTTATTATCCTTGTTGCAGGCAATCAGGAACAAAAGGAATAGGAGGGGCAGGAAGATGTGTTGGCTATTGATGATCCTACGATACTTCGGGTTCATGTGTTTGTTTTTTTTCTTTGACTCTTGACCTTCCTGATAAATCGGGATGTTCATTTTACTTCGATCAGCTGTCGATTATCGTGCTTAAGAAATAAAAATGCTCCTGTGTGTCGAACATTTTACATGTTGGTTTCATCTACTTTCTCATTTTCCGGCTCTTCCAGTTCTTCCCAGCCGGTGATCATGGCTTTGAGGTTCGATGTGACGGTGTGCCCTGTTGTAATCAGGTATACATGCACTAGTACAAATGCAAGCAGGACGTAAGCCCCCAGGGTGTGCAGGTAGGCAATGGTATGCAAATCGGTCAGTCCCAACGACTCAATGGCGCCATCTTTGGGATAGCGGTAAAACATGTATAACAGCCCTGACACCACCATTACGGGGATAAACAGAATTTTCAGTCCAAGATACACCAGCCTTTGCAAAGGGTTCAGCTTGCTGATAAGGGTTTTGCGGGTAGGGTGGGGGGCATTGCGAAAGATTCCAGTAATATAATAGTCAATCTGGGCGCTCAGATTCTGTGTTGTGGGCAGGTATTGCCGCCACTCACCGGTAGTGAAATGCCAGAAGATGGTAAAGATGATCAAAATGATCAACGCCCAGGCTGCCTTATTATGTAGGTTTACTGCCTGTTCGAAGCCAAAAAGTGACAATGACCCATGTATCTCGAAACCGGTAATAGCCAGAAATAAGATCAGGAAAGCCTGTGTCCAGTGCCAGAACCTTTCATAACCCTTGTAAATATATACCCTTTTGATGGTGCTCATGCGATAGATATTTGTGGTGTTTTTATGTGGGATAGTTGTTTGTTTTATCGCGTGCTTTTCAAATGGATAACGAACCGGGCTGCTGCATGTGTTATCACGCCGCCGAGTGACATGATCAGCAAGAATATCCCAAAATAGTCGATTGAGGCATTACGGCTTTGTGCAGGAATATAGGCTCCTGCAATACCTGCCAGTCTGCCTCCCGTCCTGGTGTGACAGTCTTCACAGCGAAGTGCATGGTCGGACGGTGATACCATATGGCTGACAGGCAGGAACATTTCCGTTTCAATGAAGTCGTACTTGCCGGAATAGGGCATATTCAAATGTTCCATGCCCGTTCGCAATGCCGCTTCCCAGTCCAGGTCGATCCAAAGTGCTCCCCTGTTGGCTTCAGCATCCCATAACTTTGGCTGTATGATGGTCAGGTGCTCGGTGTCATAAGGCTGCTTGCCACGATGAACTTTCATGGGGGTGATCCTGGACTCATCGTCTGAGTAGCTGCCAAACATTGTGTTTATATGAAGGGGCAGATTGTCCAGGTCTATCTTGTCGGTGAGCAGATGATGGTCAGCCGTTCCATTAAACCAAAAATACTCAGGTTCCACATTCTGTGCCCAGTTAAAATCTCCTTTTATTGATGTATACAGCTCATTACCCAGGGTGTCAAGTATCTGGTAAGGCAGTCCTTCTTCCCGCCGGGTAGCCGTAGACCAGTCCCAATACATTTTGGTGGCATTTACCTTGGCATAAATAGGTATATGGCACGTCTGACAAGCAACTTTTGCGGTATGTTCATTTAACTTATGGTTGATATGAGGATATGAGGTATGGCAACGTTCGCAGGTAACCCTTTGTTTGCTATCAGATGCTACGCCATAGTAGCGCCCGAGCATCTGGTGATTCGTGGCAGAGTGGCAGTCGACACATAACAGGTTACCCCCATCTACACCCATGTGCACATCCACCTCACGCGAAGCACCCAGCAACCCCATCTCCAGGTCACCATGTTTTACACCATTCCCCCCGGCACTATGAAAGTGGCAATAACCGCAATTTTCGTTCATGGGGCGTCCGACATTCTGGACGATAGTCTGGAAGTCGAGACCAGGAACCGGATAGCCGGCTCCTCCTCTGGCTTTGTCATACATGCCGGTGTTGTCGTGACAGATCAGACAGTCGATGTTGTTCTGGTTGGAAAAGTCAAATGTGTCATCTTTCCATCCATATCCAATGTGGCAGCGGTTGCAGGTACCTTCATTGGAGGCTATCCCGGTACAAAAGTTGTTGATCAGGTTCTTTTTACCCAGGTAGGTGACGCCCCTGCCTTCAATATATGCGGCCCTCTCCCAGTTCCAGTGTGCATTGCCCAATACCTCAGCTCCTCTTTCTGTATGGCAGGAAAGACAGGTGGCCGTGATCTCATGCGGGTTGTCAAAATCTCTCTGAAGAACCTCATGCTTGCTATGATCTACCGAAGGAATGTGGGGCCGGGAGTATTCTTCCTTCAGTGCTGCCAACAGCAGATTCTCTTTGTTGGCATCACGCAATACAAGGGTGATGATCACCAACGGAACAACCACTGAAAGTATGAATGTAGCGATGTTTTTCATACATATACTGATTTATAGTAACGATCGGAAAATTTGTATCAGTATTAAGAAATCATTCTTCAATCAAACCAATTAAATATGCATACAAATATATGAATGTAATTCGATATATTATGATGGTTTACGTAAAAATTATTTGATATGTCTGACTGGCACGTCTTTGCGTTGTTATCCAATTCATTGATCTTTGGCTTTTGATTGGATAAGTATTTCTTTTATTAGGATACAAAAGGCGTAGTCTTTATCTTTATCCCACGAGGTAAAAGAGAAAAGAGAAAAGAGAAAAGAGAAAAGAGAAAAGAGAAA
>SKYG01000176.1 GCA_007128045.1 Bacteroidales bacterium
ATTTTAATCCCAAACTCACCGGCAACAATTTTTTCGACACCACGTGATGCCACCAACTGCACGGAGGCCGGACCAGCACCATCTTCAGCATCTTTGTTGGGGTTTGGAATAAATTCAATGGTTTTGGTGTCAGTGTCGTAAATAACAAAATATCCACAACGACCAAAACGCTCGTCTAGTTTAGCATCCAATGTAATCCCTGTAGAGGCAATGGCTATTTTCATAATTCATGTTTTTTATGATGTCTACTTCCAGGTCTCGCATTACGTACCATCCGACCCTGGCATTCCGGACAAACTTGTTCGCTGCATGGCCTGCCATATTCATGCATCTGCTCATAACCACAATTCACGCACATACACGCATCCCTGCATCTGTATTTTGTGTCTCCATCTATATCGTCTTGCCATTCATAATTGCTGATCTGGCTGCTTTTGCAAAGCGGACATACACTTATAGGCTTCTCTTTTTCAGGATTGTTGAAATAAGATTTGCAGGCTTTGCAATGATACCAGTCACTATCAAAGTATACTTTTCCGCCTTCTATGCTGATTTGACTTCCCTCCACAAAAGCTTTGGCAACTTTTCTTCTGGCTGCCGCATAGATTCTGGTAAATGTAGGACGCGACACACCCATGATCACAGAAGCCTGGTGGTGATTGACCATGTCGTAATCACATAATCGCAGCGCCTCATACTCTTCAAAAAGCATGGTGACAACCTTGATCAGGCTCTGATCCTTTTGTTGACCATATGGTTTAAACCCTTTAATAACAGGCGGGTTAATCACCTTTCTTAGCAT
The DNA here is from genome assembly GCA_007128045.1 of Bacteroidales bacterium. GTDB lineage: Bacteria > Bacteroidota > Bacteroidia > Bacteroidales > UBA7960 > SKYG01. The sequence continues at coordinate 803 of SKYG01000176.1, forward strand.
TTTATTTCTTGGAGACATATATAATGATCAAATGTTCGGTACAAATATAATGAACATATGATCGAAATGCAAGTGATTTCAACTTATTTTTAAATAGTTGAATTGCTGTAGGGATAGGACTTGGCTTGTCCATGGAATTTGGAAGACAGGGCTTGGCTTGTCCAGGTTAAATTGTATGAGGTGTTCAGATATGTTTTATAGAATGTTTGAAGTAGTGTTCTTGCTGGCTGTGGTCTGAAAATGGTTGATCCAGAGTATATTCAACACTTTGGTGGTATTCGGAAATGGAGCTTGTTCTTTTAATGTTCCTAAATAATTTCTCGCCATCAGAAAAGACGCCTGACATATAGTACCAGATTGCTTTCATCCAACCCAGGTGTTTTTTTTCTTGTGGGATGGATTGTCTGGCATTATCGAAGAGGTCTTTATGAAAGGCGGTTAGCCGTGTTCTTTTCTCACTATCTGAAAGCAGATGGCCTTTGATTTCCATGGGGAGAAATGGGTTCATCAGTGCACCCCGACCAAGCATCCAGGTTGTGAGATCAGGAAATGCTGACTTCAGCGTCAGGAAGCCGGGGAGGTTGTATATGTCGCCATTGTATACCATAGGATGTAGGGATATGTTACGACAAGTAGAGAATGCATCCGGATCTGTGTTCCCCCTGTATAGCTGTTTTCCTGTTCTTGTATGCAGAATGATCGAATGGATAGGGTAGTTGTTCAGAACTTCAAGTATGGTATATATTTCTTCAGGATTTTTATAGCCTAGTCTTGTTTTGATCGACAGCTTGATGGTCAATTTGGCAAACACTTCATTAAGTATCTCTTCAAGCATTTGTGGGTAGGGGAGGATGCCACATCCCCGGAATTTTTCTGCAATACGGGTAAAGGGACATCCCAGGTTCCAGTTCATATGGTCGTAACCATGATCTTGCAAGGTTTTACCCAGTAAGATGATCTCCTTGGCGTTTGTACTGATAAACTGTGGGATGGTGGGCGACAAGTTGTCTGAGATGGGGATGATGTCCTGCAATTTGGAAGGATTAATTCGTGTGTCACCCACACCAGAAATGAATGGCGCGTAGATTTGATCAAACCCTTCAACATGTCGCGAAAAAGCATTGCGCCAGGCTTTGGTGGTAATGCCTTTGAAGGGAGCAAGAAGCAAGCTTTCTGATGCAGGCATGTTCTATATGGTCAAAGGTCGAAGGTCAAAGGTCAGTTATAAGATAAACCATAGACCAGATTCCGAGTTAAAAGGCTGATCCGGCCAGTACTAGTGCTACGATGGATACGAGTTTAAGCAGGATATTCAGTGACGGGCCGGAGGTATCTTTTAGTGGATCGCCCACGGTATCGCCTACAACGGATGCTTTATGTGCTTCAGATCCTTTTCCGAATGATTTGCCGTCGTATTCAATGCCTTGCTCGATTAGTTTTTTTGCATTATCCCAAGATCCGCCAGCGTTGGATTGAAAGATTGCCAGCAATACCCCTGACACTGTCACTCCGGCCAGCAGGCCACCGAGTGCTTCGGCGCCGAGGGTTAGCCCGATGATGGTGGGCACTGCCACGGCGATGATTCCTGGGAGAACCATTTGCCGCAGTGCTGCGCGCGTTGAGATGGTGACGCACTTTTCATAGTCGGGCGTTCCCTCAGCTTCATTCATCACCTGAATATCTTTCTCGCTCCACATGCTGCGGTGTGTCCCTGACTCGTTGTTTTTCTTCATCACTGCCAGGGCTTTCTTTAGCGGTTCGATGGTGTTGAACTGATGCCTCACCTCTTCAATCATCGACTGTGCTGCATCGCTAACGGCTTTTATGGTAAGTGCGGAGAATACATAAGGCAGCAGGGCACCAATAAAGACGGCAGCTATTACCATCGATTGTGACACATCGATAGATTTAATGCCCGCTGCAGTCATATAAGCCCCGAACAATGCCAGGGCTGTCAGTGCTGCCGACCCGATGGCAAACCCCTTGCCGATGGCAGCTGTGGTATTGCCAACGGCGTCAAGCTTGTCGGTTCTCTCTCTCACTTCGGCAGGCAGTTCCGCCATCTCCGCTATTCCTCCGGCATTGTCGGAAATGGGGCCATAGGCATCTACAGACAATTGTATTCCCAGGTTGGAGAGCATCCCGACAGCGGCAATGGCAATGCCATATAGTCCGCTAAGGTGAAATACGAGCACGATAGTCACCGCAATGGTTATTACCGGAATGATTGTTGACAGCATTCCGATGCCGATGCCCGAGATGATATTGGTGGCACTTCCCGAAGTGGATTGCCGTGCAATAATCCTGACAGGCGGGTAGTTCAGCCCGGTAAAGAATTCTGTCGAATAGCCGATGATCAATCCTGCTATCAATCCGATGATCGAAGAAAAGAAGATATTCAATGATGTTACCTCTCTGATCATCCCATCATATAAAAGGTCGGTATAAGTAAAGGCTTTGGGAAAGGTGAAGTGAATGATGATAAAAGACAAGACGATCATGATTGCTGCCGACACCAGCTGTCCGATATTCAGTGCGTTCTGAGGGTTTCCCCCTTCTTTGACGCGTATGAACCAGGTGCCTATTACAGAGGATATGATACCGGCTGCTGCCAGGAACATAGGTAGCAGAATAGGCGACATCCCATTGAATGCATCGGTATATGAAGCTGCCAGAAAGCTGGCCCCAAGCACCATAGCTGCTATAATTGATCCCACGTATGATTCAAAAAGGTCGGCCCCCATGCCAGCCACATCGCCAACATTGTCGCCAACATTGTCTGCTACTGTTGCCGGGTTAAGCGGGTGGTCTTCAGGAATTCCTGATTCCACTTTTCCCACCAGGTCGGCACCCACATCTGCTGCTTTGGTAAATATACCTCCGCCAACACGTGAGAAGAGTGCAATAGAAGAAGCGCCGAAGGAGAACCCTGTAACCACGGTAAGCACTTTGTTGATGCTGTCAATACTATCTGTCCCAAAAAGGTGGGCGTATAAAATAAGCAACACACTCAAGCCCAGAACTCCCAGTCCGACAACAGCCAACCCCATGACACTGCCACCGGCAAAAGCGATCTTTAGTGCCTTGTTAAGGCTTGACTGTGCAGCCTGGGTTGTACGAACATTGGCTTTTGTTGCAATGCGCAACCCGATAAATCCGGCAAGACCACTACTAACTGCACCCATAAAAAAAGAAAAAGCCACCAGCGGGGAGGAATGCTCTGATCTGGTGGCAACTGCCAGTAGTATGGCTACTGATATCACAAAGATCGAAAGGATCTTATATTCAGCCTTGATAAAGGCCATAGCACCCTGTGCTATATACCCTGCAATCTTAACCATTTTTTCGTTACCCATAGATTGCTTCCTGATCCAGTTGCTTCGATACACCGTAAATACTAAGGCGATGATTCCGATTAG
>SKYG01000349.1 GCA_007128045.1 Bacteroidales bacterium
ATGAAAACCCAGGGCAAACAGTCCTTCAAATACGGCAGGATAGATATCAGGGCACTGCTGCCGGAAGGTCAGGGCATATGGCCCGCATTATGGATGCTGGGCAACAACATCACCAGTGTGGGATGGCCAGCCTGTGGAGAAATTGATATTATGGAAATGATCGGAGGTAACGGACGGGAGAATCAGGTACATGGAACATTGCATTGGGATTATAACGGACATGTATCCGCTGGTAGGGCTTACACGCGCCCAACAGGCACCTTTGCCGATGAATATCACGTCTTTTCCATCACCTGGGATCAGACATTTATCAGGTGGTACGTCAATAACAATCAGTTTCATGAGATCAATATCACACCAGGACATATGACAGAGTTTCACGAGGAATTTTTCCTGCTATTTAATGTCGCCGTTGGCGGAAACTGGCCAGGAAACCCGAATCAAACCACCACATTTCCACAACAAATGAAAGTGGACTATGTCAGGGTTTTCCAAAAAGAATAAAATATGTTGTTTCTTACATACAACAACAAACAAATGAATTTGCTAATAACATTCTCAGACTCTTTGACCTTCAGACTTTTTGACTTTCAGACATTTTGACCTTTTTAAAAAAAATCACATGAAAAAAAACATTGTATACATCCTTTTTTTCATCATTAGCTTGTCAGGTGCACCACTGCTTCAGGGACAAACCATTACAGGGGTGATCACCGACAGGTTTAGCGGAGAAACACTGCCAGGTGCCAATGTCATGGTCAAAGGTACCACTACCGGTACTGTGACAGACATCGATGGCAACTATACCTTAAACCTCACCCCAGGCAGCCATACCATCGTTTTCAGTTATGTTGGCTACTCTCAGAGAGAAGAATCAATGACCATCGCTGCAGATGAAACCCTGGTGTTGAATATTGATTTATCACTCGATGTAACCACATTTGATGAGCTGGTTGTAATCGGCTATGGAGCACAAAAGAAAAGGGTAGTAACAGGCGCTATATCAAGTATTGATGCTGAAGAAATAACTGCATCCCCCATTTTACGGGTAGAACAGGCCTTGCAGGGACGAACGGCAGGTGTGCAAGTCACCAACCTGTCGGGTCAGCCTGGTGAAGCACCTACTGTAAGGATCAGAGGTGCTGGGACTACCGGAAATGCCAGCCCACTATATATCGTCGATGGGCTTGCCGTTGGAGGTATCGACTACCTGAATCCCGGTGATATTGAATCTATCGATGTTCTAAAAGACGCCGCTTCTGCGGCCATTTATGGTGCCAGGGCAGCCAATGGGGTTGTGCTGATCACCACCAAAAGTGGCACCGCCGGAAAGGTCAACCTGAACTACTCCATGTATCAGGGAATACAGAACGTAGCCAAAACCATCGACATGCTCGATGCGGATCAATACCGCATGATGATGAATGAGGGTGCCAGAAATGCAGGACTTACTGAACCATTTGATCTGAATGAAATTCCAGCACACAATACCAAGTGGCAAGATGCCCTCTTCCAGACAAATGCCCCTATAGTCAGCCACGACCTATCCGTCAACGGAGGTACTGAACGTTCTACGTTTGCCTCTTCCCTATCCTATTTTACCCAGGAAGGAATCATTGGAGGTGACAAATCTCAATTCGACAGAATCACTGCCAGGCTGAACACAAGACACGAAGTGAACTCTTTTATCAGCTTTGGAAACAACCTGGCCTATTCACACATCATACGCAGGGGTATCGGAAGCAACACCTCTTTTAACGGAGCTTACAGCAGTGCCCTCAACATTGATCCACTGACACCACTATTCGAAACCAATGAGAACAATCTGAGCAGGGCGCCATATGCCACAGAACCTGTTGTGACCGATGGTGATGGAAATGTGTACGGCATATCGAAATTAGTTGGTGCTGAGATAGTAAATCCCTTGGCGCTCCTGGAGATTCAAAATGCCGAAACCAGGGTCGATAAGATCGTAGGTAATGTATTTGGAGAACTGGAGATGATCGAAAACCTCAAATTCAACACAAGTCTTGGAATCGACCTGGCTTATGTTCTGAACGACTCCCATACTCCTTTGTTTTATCTTAATGGAGCACAGAATAACACCCTGAAGACGAACGTATCAAAAAACATACAACGCTATTATACCTGGCAATTTGAGAACACCCTCTCTTACACCCGGCAAATCGGTGGTCACAACTTTTCTGCACTGGCCGGTATGACTGCCAGCAAATCTAATTTCGAAGACCTGTCCGGTTTTAATGCTGATGTGCCAATCACTGACCCCAGGCATGTGTATTTGAACATGGCAACAGACACCGTCTGGACTGCCTACGGAGGAGCTTATCATGCTTCTCTGCTATCAGGGTTTGGAAGGATTATGTACGACTACGAAGGCAGGTACGCATTCAATGCCACCATCAGGAGAGACGGTTCTTCCAGATTTGGTGCCAACAACAGGTTTGGTACCTTCCCATCACTGGGTGCAACATGGATTATCAGTGAAGAGTCCTTTTTTCCGAACCTCGGGCCTATAGATATCATCAAACTAAGGGCATCATGGGGGGTTAATGGAAACCAGGAAATCGGTAACTACCAGTTCATCTCCACAATCAACAAAAGCAGGGGCTATATATTTGGTACCGGCAGGGCATTCGGTGCATCACCGTCGTTTATCGAAAATGATGATATAAGGTGGGAAGAATCTGAACAAATCGATATTGCCATTGACCTGGGTGCTTTCAACAACCGTTTGACAGCCACCGTTGATTATTATGTCAAAACAACAAAAGGCTTGCTCGAAAGAATCCCGATCCCCGCTCACGTCGGAAACGATCCTCCTGTAGCCAATGTGGGAAGCGTGGAAAACCGCGGTGTGGAACTGTCACTCAACTGGAGGCATTTTGAAGGTGAGGTACATTACTCCATTGGCCTTAATACCGCTTACAATAAAAATACCATGACCCATATCGGCAACGAAGAAGGCGTCTTGCCAGGTGCCACCTGGGCAGTAGCAGGAATGGTTACCCGCGCTGAAATAGGGCTGCCGATCGGATACTTCTGGGGGTATAAAACCGATGGAATTTTCCAAAACCAGGCCGAGGTGTTTCAACACATAGGGCAGACCGGCCGGGTACTGCAACCCAATGCCAAACCCGGCGATGTCAGGTTTGTTGATGTGAATGGTGATGGGGTGATCAATGCCGACGACCGGACGATGATTGGCAACCCAACACCCGACCTGACTTTTGGGTTGAATGCATCTGTGGATTACAAACAATTTGACTTTGGTATCTTGTTGGTCGGCACCTACGGCAATGATGTTTTCAATGGTATGCAGCGTCAGGACCTGCGCTATACCAACCGCACCACTGCCATTCTGGATCGGTGGACGGGAGAAGGGACGTCAGAAACAACACCCAGGTTTACCTGGATAGATACCAATAATAATTACAGGGTATCAGATCTGTATATCGAAGATGGATCTTTTCTGAGAATAAAAAATATTCAAGTTGGATATTCCATTCCGGATCAGTTTCTGTCCAGAATAAAGGTGTCCACATGGAGGGTATTTGTATCGGCTGAGAATCTGTATACCCTGACAAATTATTCAGGCCCCGATCCGGAAATTGGAGCCATGAGCTCGTTCGACATCGGTATAGACAGGGGTGTTTACCCGCAAAGCAGAACATTTCGTTTGGGCACATCCATTACATTCTAACATTAAATAAAGCTACAAATGAGAACATATATAAAATATACGACACACATACTGCTGTTTTCGCTCGCATTATCTTCATGTAGCGATGACTTCCTTGACCTGAAACCCCTGGATCAGGAGGTGTCGTCAAACTTCTATCAAACACAGGACCAGGCTTTTCAGGCTTTGGTTGCCATCTACGATGTACTTACATACCAATCGAGCCCGGGGGTGAGCTGGGCACCCTTTATTACAGTTTCTGATGTACTCTCAGATGATGCCTTTGCCGGAGGGTCTGATGCAAATGACGGATTCGACTGGCAACAGATGAACACCTTCAATATTCCCGTAACCAATCCCATAGTTCACGCAACATGGATTAAAAATTATATTGGAATCTACAGGGCCAATTTGTTTCTGGAGGTCATTGATGGTATAGATGCAACCGCAAGCTTTAAAGCACGAACCATCGCCGAAGCAAAATTTATGCGTGCCTACTTTTATTTTGAACAGGTTC
>SKYG01000108.1 GCA_007128045.1 Bacteroidales bacterium
CCAACCAGGATGTTGGTTATAAAGTCATGTGAGCTTGTTTTAGAGAATTCATGCGAAAATGGGATAATAATTAAGTTGTTAAGGCCAGCTTTTTGAAGCAGCTCAATTTTTTCTTCCTGGCTATTGATCAGCCTGAGGTCTTTTTGTTCCGGATACAACACTTTTCGTGGGTGTGGATAAAAAGTGATCAGAACGGATTCGCCGTTAATGTCTTTGGCGATCTGATTCAACCTGTTTATAATTACCTTATGGCCAATATGTACGCCATCAAAAGAACCTGTTGTGACAACTGCCTTTTTTATTTTTCCAGATGCTTCGCCTGTACTATTAAAAACCCTCATTTTTCTGTATTGTACTGATTATTGATTATTGATTATGCTGATACATGGCATTCAATCTGACATTCCGAACAGGCCCAGTACTGTCCTTACCATGTTTTTGGACAGGTAAAGCCCTTTCCCCACGGACAGGCCCAGTCCTGTTCCCCTACGGACAGGTCAAGCCCTGTCACTACTATTTTACCAGGAAGGCCAGTTTCTCCAGGGAGGTAATGATATCATATTCTTCCAGGTAGATATGGCTGGGTAAAGTAAGAGGAACTGATGTATAGTTAAGGATTCCTTTAATGCCAGATTCTATCAAAAGTTTTGCCACTTCAATAGCGGCTTCAGGTGCAACTGTTAAAACGGCAATACTGATATTCTTTTCCGGTATGATGTCTTTCAGTTTGCTGATATGGTAACATGGAACTCCTGCTATGATACGGTCTGTTTTTTGCAGGTCATTATCAAAGGCAGCAACGATAGAGAGTTTGTCTCTTTTGCCGGTAAAATAGCTGGTGATAGCCCGTCCCAGGTTTCCGATTCCTACTATGGCAATATTCTGTCCGTCATCACTATCGATGATCGTGCCGATCAATGCGATCAGGTCTTTGATTACATAACCCTTGCTCTGGCTGCCGCTATACCCAATTAACATTAAATCGCGCCTTACCTGCACGGAAGTAAGGTTCATGATGGTGGCCAGCTCATGTGAATAGACATTGGTCTTGCCTCCTGCGAGACTATTAAATAAAATGCGACGGTATTGACTTAATCTTTCCACGGTCTTGCCTGGTAGATCATGGTTTTTTTCTGCTGTCATTTCTGGAAAATTTGTTGAAACATTAAATTTCAATCAGTTATTGGTTTGTCAACAGTAATTATTCTTCTTTAAAATTTACTGTGAAAGAGCTGCCCTTTTCGGGAATGCTTGCAACGGTAATGGTTGCTTGATACATATCAAGGATCTTTTTAACGATAGACAAGCCTAGTCCACTGCCACTGATATGCTTGGTTTTTTCGCTTTTAATACGCACAAAGTCCTTAAACAGGCGATCGATATCTTCTGGTTTCATTCCGATTCCGGTATCCTCAACAATGATGATTACGCGGTCATCTTCCTTTCTCACGGTCACATCTACCCTACCCCCTTGTTTATTATACTTTATTGCATTAGATAATAAATTATTAAGAACAATTTCTATTTCTTGTTTATCAGCATGTAAACCTATTTTTTCAGAGCAGTTCAGGTATATGTCGACATCTTTATGAATGGAAAGCGGTTGAAAAGAATCGATACACTGTTGAGTAATCTCACATATATGTAATGGTTCCATTGTCCTGTTCTTTTTCCCTGATTCAATTTTCGTAAAATCGAGCATATCAAGGATCAGATTGCGCATCCCCTGAACGCGAAACATACTTCTGTCGATCATCTCCATATAGTCCTGAATAAGCTCACCATTTTTTTTCTCTTGCATCAATTTAAGATATCCTTCGATGGCATTAAGTGGTGATTTTAGTTCATGCGAGAGTACAGACAGAAATTGAAAGCGAATTTGTTTGCCTTCTGTTTTCAGCTTTGTAGTCATCCTGCGGAGAAACAATTGTTTTGTAATCGTTTCGATAGAGGCACGCAACTCTTTTGGCGTAAATGGTTTAGGGACAAAGTCGTATGCGCCTTTGCGAGTGGCCTTCACGGCAAGATCCAGTGATGCATAGGAAGTGATCATGACCACCACAATATCAAATTCCATTTTGTTAATATACTCCAACACTTCGATGCCTTGTATCCCGGGCAGTTTGTTGTCTAGCAGAACAATATCAATGCTTTCCTGATTCAGTACGTCAAGGGCTTCTTCTCCGGATTCAACGGCCGTCACATGGAATTCAAAATCTTCATCCATAAAGGGATAACTTACGGTGAAGTTCTCAAGTATCCTTACCACACCGCTTCTGATACCCGGTTCATCATCTACAACCAGAAGCCTTAGCTTTCCCATTTGTTAAAGCTTTAAAAGTTTATTGATTTCTTTATGTAGTTGATCCATCCTGATACCCTTGTCAAGAAACAGGTCTGCCTTTATCCAGTCTTGATCTTCCTCGGTGTCTACATCAAAAATGATTCCCGTTTCAGCCGTCACAGCCGATGCTATAATGATGGGGACATCCGGATATCTGTTTTTCGTTTTATGACAAAGAATAAAGCCAGTGTCCTGGTTCTCCATCATGAGGTCAAAGATGGCCAGGTCAGGCTTGTTTTTTTCTATAATGTTTTCTGCTTCTTTCTGGGTGTCGGCGGTGATGACCTCGAAACCCATGTCCTGCAATGCGATTCTCATCTGGAACAAATAGTCAGGATCGTCATCAACCAACAAAATTGTTTTCTTTTCTTTTTTTAGCATGATAGTTTATGGTCTTTAATCTGCATATTGTTTCAATGATGGTTCAACGGCTGCTTGATTTTTTCGTGGCAGTGAGAGCCAAAAGCAGGTTCCTGTCGGGCCATCTGATTCATCACAATTGGATTCTACCCTGATATTCCCGCGGTGCATTTTAACAATGCCATAGATTATCGGAAGCCCCAGTCCTGTTCCTTTTCCATTCTCCTTGGTGGTGAAAAATGGCTCGAACATCTTATCCAGATGTTCTTTCGGTATGCCACTTCCGGTATCACGAACCTCAAACATAAATTCTTTACCATCATTGTAATTTGTCACATTGATGATAAGGTCTCCCCCTTGCGGCATGGCATCGATGGCATTCTTAAACAAATTTGAGAACACCTGAACCATTTGGTCGTGGTCACATTCGATGATAGGATCCATGGCCGTAATGTGAAGTTTCAATGTTACGTTTCTTGGCAAGACGAAGGTCTTGAGGCTGTCTTTAATTAATTTACTGACAGGTATCTCGCTGATGGTCACTTTGCTTTTTCTAGCAAAATTGAGTAGCCCGCCGACAATCTTTTTACACCTGTCGGCTTGTTCTACAATTAGCTTCAGGTCTTTATAAATAGGGGTACCTGGTTCTACTTCGTCTAATAGTATATGGCTATACATAATGACCACGCCAAGGGGGTTGTTCACTTCATGTGCTATTCCTGCTGCCAGCTGCCCCATAGATGCCAGCTTCTCGCTTTGTTTAAGCGCTGCCTTCGTTGTTTCAAGCTTCTTGTTTGATACATCAAGGTCGCTGATGTATTTGTGAAGCTTGTCGATGGTATACGGAAGACACATTTCTGTTTCAGCGATGCCTTTAAGAATGGCACCGGCGTGTTCATAGCAAGTGTCATACCCGCAAGCACCACAGTTGAGCTCATCTTCCGGCACCATTTTACCCAATTCAGCCAACACTGCCCTGATCTCTTCCTTTTGGGGTGGATTTGGGAAGCGCTGGTCGTTGGCCTCATACGTTCTGAAAAGTTCAAGCTTCAGATAAGTTTCTATATCTTGTTTCCATTGCTTCTTGTCTAACTCATCATATTTTCTTTTGGCAAAGTTGGATATATTTTTTCTTTTGTGGAAGAACTGATGCTTGCTGCTCATTCCTGCTCCATTGATACAACCATTACAGCATAACAGATCGAACATTTTTGCTTCAAGGTAGCCTTCCTCGAACTCACGCAGCACTTCAATGATGTCATGGCGTCCTTCCGCAACAATGATCTCACCTTTAACAAAATCTTCCTCCAGGTCTACCGTCTGTAACATGCCTCCGCTAATAGGAAATACAGATCCTTTTCCTGCTATAGGCGGGTCAAAAGTTGCCGGTTCTATATTGTGTTCATTCAGGCCTTTTTCCATAAACATCCTTCGCAGCTCTACAAATGAGATTACCTCATCAATCAGTCCATCAAACTGATTGTTGGAGGCCTCCACCTTTTTGGCAATAC
>SKYG01000322.1 GCA_007128045.1 Bacteroidales bacterium
CGTGGATATCCAATAAAAATAGAAGTGGGAGTTATCAACGAGAGTTTCTCAGAGGTATGGAGTGGTAATTTAGCATCTAATGATGGTTTTCATGAAATAGCGTTTTCAGAAACTGCCGGGCGATATGTACGAGTGAGTATGACGGGTTTAAATTCCGATGGGCATAACTGGTTTAGTATTTATGAAGTTGAAATATTACAGATGAAGCCCGATGTATCATCTGGTCGACAGATCGCAGAGAACCTGAATTCTCTGGTTATAAACCTCATGCACGGTGGCATAAGTGTTAGTGCCGGGCAAACTCCCGCGTACCTCGAGGTAATCAATCTCACGGGCAGAATCCTTTATAAAAAGAATGGCGTGCTCGAAAATTACTTTGTTCCTATTTCTACCCCTGGTTTATACATAATGCGTTTGAGACAGGATGGAAAGGAAGTAACTCGAAAGATAGTTGTTACCAATTAATTTCACGAAGATGGCTTTGTAGAAGTGACATATTTTCTAATCTATTAAATGAATTACATTATGAAAATCAAGCTATTTTTTTTGTTTTTCTGTCTTACCATTACTGCTTTGTTGGCTCAGGAGAACCGTTCAAAAGTAGGTATAAGACCATTTCCTCGGGACAGTGTACATGAGATGACTGGAGGAGGAAGAGTTGACCATTGGAAACCCGGTATCGGAAATTATGACTCGATGCTACAAGCTGACGATTACATCGCTTTGCATATGGATGCTGTGTTCGGGTACAACGGGGTTTTTAAAACCAGGCAACGTTTCTTCGAATATTATATACATCAGCAGGGAGATATGTGGGTGGATCCCAATCCAGAAACAAACAGGTTGGTTAGTATCATCAAAAATATCGAGCAAGCAGGCAACAGTGTTAGTCACATCATAGTTGCACGCGAGGGCTGGTTGTACAATACCGATGGCGATACAGGGCCTATTGCCGGTGATCCCAGGATTCTCTATCCGAGGGATGTTGAGAGTCTGCGAAAATTATTCAGAGATGCTTACAGCCAGGGGATGATAAACCACGACAATTACAAGCTGATCCAGATGGTGCTTCACCCCGCTGTTTTTATTGACGACCCGGAAGCGTTGGAAATCATCAGCACCATGGATGGCATCTGTTATGAGTCGCATCAATTTTACTTTCACTGGCCACTGGGCAGCACCATCAATACACTGGAGGGGATGGAGACCTGGCCCGACCCGGTAAAAGCCACGATGCTGGGAAGTGTCATGTCTGATCCTGAGACGGTGGCCCGTGGGGCAAAATGGGTGCTGGATCAGGGGTTGGACTACATCTTCTATTACGGGCCCTACCGCTACAAGGATTGTGATGACTATACCGACTTCCTTGAAAGAGAGTGGTTGAGAAGCTTTTGGGATGCAGGCTTACCAAAACACCATCCGAACATGCATTACTATCTGAATGCATTTCCCCATGGCTGCGGATCGCAGAGGCCCGTCGGCCCTGAGTCAGACCCCTATTCATACATTGGTTTCGCCAAATGGCTAATCCAGGAGCTGAAACAAGGGAAATAATATAAAAAGGAAAGCACTGTGACGCTTTTTTTTGTTTCTTTATGGACTTATTATTAACTGAAAAACATATTTATCCTATGAACTATCTGAAAAAAAACTTGCATGCATTTGTTGTTTTACTGATCTTATCCGGGTTGTTACTGGCATCCTGCGGCAGATCGGCCGATTTGCACCCGGTTCATTTACGAACCGAGTATAAGACTGACCCGGTAATTGATACCCGGCACCCCAGGCTAAGCTGGGAGCTGTTGTCGGATGTCAGGGGCCAGGTGCAGACAGCCTACCAGGTTCTGGTGGCTTCCTCCCCGTCCCTGTTGTCGGAAGAGAAGGCCGATAGGTGGAATTCCGGCAAGGTGACCAGCAATGAAACCAACCAGGTTGTTTATGCCGGGAGCCCGCTCTCCTCGAGAGACATTTCTTATTGGAAGATCCGCAGTTGGGACAAAAACGGAGAGCCGGGCCCTTGGAGCGGGGTTGCCACCTGGGAGATGGGATTGCTGAACCCGGGCGACTGGCAGGCAGAGTGGATAGGCAACGACCTGACTGCCTTAGGACGGGGAGATGTATATCATTTGCCTCCTGCACCCTTCTTCAGGAAGGAGGCTGAAGTGGAGTCTGGCATAAAAAAGGCCCGGTTGTATGTATCCGCCCTGGGTATCTATGAGTTTGAGATCAACGGTAAACGGGTGGGTGACGATTATTTTGCACCGGGATGGACCGATTACGACAAAAGGGTGTATTACCAGACGTACGATGTGACCGACTTGGTTAAACGGGGCACGAACGCCTTTGGGGCAATTATTGCCGACGGCTGGTATGCCGGATACCTGGGCTATGCTTTGCTGGTAAGAAACCCTGTAGTCAGGGGCTTTTATGGAGAATTCCCCAAGCTGAAGGCACAGATTGAGATTGAGTACAACAACGGTGAAAAGCAGGTGATCGTCAGCGACCAAAGCTGGAGAACAAACCATGGCCCCATCATCGAAGCCGACTTCCTTAACGGCGAAACGTATGATGCCAATCTGGAATTTGACAATTGGAGCCAGACAGGTTTTGATGATACCTCCTGGAAGCAGGCAAATGTCTATCCCGATAAGGCAGGGCGACTGATCGAAAGTTACCCCGGTGATCCGGTGCAGGTACATTCGGAAATCAGGCCAATCTCCGTTGATTCCAGGGGTGATGGAACCTATATTTTTAACATGGGACAGAATTTTGCCGGTTTGGTGCGCCTGAATCAGGTGAAGGGCAATAAGGGCGACACCATCGTGATGCGGTTTGGGGAGATGTTGCACCCCGATGGCAGACTGATGACAGAGAACCTGAGAATGGCACGAGCCATCAATACCTATGTGTTGAAAGGCGACCCTGGCGGAGAGAGCTGGACCCCGGGATTTACCTTTCAGGGTTTCCAGTATGTTGAGGTTTCCGGGTTTTCCGCTCCGCCCGACCTGGATGCGATCACCGGCCTTGTTTTAACAACCATGACGCCGGATGCAGGTTCCCTTGAAACCGACAATGAGCTCATAAATCAGCTATACAGCAATATTGTCTGGACCCAGCGCTCCAACTTCCTTGAAGTGCCAACCGATTGCCCGCAACGCGATGAACGACTTGGCTGGACCGGTGATGCGCAGGTGTATGTTCAGGCCTCCACATATAATACCGATATTGCTGCCTTCTTTTCAAAGTGGACTGTCGACCTGAACGATGCCCAGCGTCACGACAATACTTATCCGATCTATGCCCCCGCGCCTCCTCTGAGGATCACTGATACCTATTCTCCCGGTTGGTCGGAAGCCGGTATCATCATTCCATATACACTCTACATGACGTATGGCGATACGCGCATTGTGGAGCGGTTCTGGCCCAATATGATGGCATACCTGCGTTTTATGGAAGATAAATCTGATGGCAACCTCATATACATGGAAGCCAGCTTTGAGGATATCAGACCCAAGGGAGGGTTTGGCGACTGGCTCTCTATTGGAAAAAAGACACCTCCCGACCTGTTGGCGTCGATCTATTTTGCCTATTGTGCCACTTTGATGCATGAAATGGCCCGGGCCATTGGCGAAAACAACGATGCTGCTTACTTTGAAAAGCTTGCTGCAGGAATCCGTGAAGCATTTCAACAGCATTATACCGATGGCGAAGGCCGCTTTGTAACCAACGCTGCGGCTTATGGCGATGGTGCCGGGTATGTTGACGGGCAAATGGGCTTCGACGGGCACACGCAGACAGCCTATGCCAACGCCATCTTTAAAGACATGCTCGATCCGCAAACGAAGGAGATTGCCGGACAACACCTTGCCGATCTGATCAAAGCCCACAACAATAGCTTGTCGACCGGTTTTCTTGGTGTTAGACCCTTGCTACCTGCACTCTCGGCAACAGGAAGAAGTGATCTGGCTTATATGTTGCTGTTGAATGAAGATTACCCCTCCTGGTTGTTTGAAGTTGTCAATGGCGCCACCACCATATGGGAGCGTTGGAACAGCTACACCAAAGAGGACGGGTTTATGAGTGCGAGCATGAACTCTTTCAACCACTATGCCTTCGGCTCGGTCAATGAATGGATGTTCGGCAACATGGCAGGAATAAAAACAGATCTTCCCGGCTAC
>SKYG01000294.1 GCA_007128045.1 Bacteroidales bacterium
CTGCCAGGATAAACACCTCATGACCATCGGGAAAGATATACTTGTCTACCTGCGGTTTAATGTTTACCTTTTTGATTCCCTCCCAATTCTCCAGTTCATCCATCTGAATCTCATTGTCGAAATGACCAATATTACAGACTATGGCCTGGTCTTTCATTTTCGACATATGCTCGGCTGTGATCACATCTTTGTTGCCGGTAGCGGTTACAAAGATATTGCCTTCAGCGAGGGCATCTTCAACTGTTTTTACCTCATAGCCTTCCATAGCTGCCTGTAAGGCGCAGATGGGATCAATTTCCGTGATGATGATTCTGGCGCCGTACCCGCGCATAGACTTGGCGGAGCCTTTACCCACGTCGCCATAGCCACAGACCACAACAACTTTTCCTGCCAGCATCACGTCGGTAGCCCTTTTAATGCCATCGGCCAATGATTCACGGCAGCCATACAGGTTATCAAACTTCGACTTGGTGACTGAATCGTTTACGTTGATGGCCGGAACAAGTAATTCACCTTTTTCCATCATCTGATACAGGCGATGTACCCCGGTGGTGGTTTCTTCAGAGATTCCTCGCAGCTCCTTTACGGTACGATGCCATTTGTCGGCATCTTCTGCCAGTGTTTCCCTGATCAGGTTCAGAATGATTGCTTCTTCTCTGTTATCTGGCTCAACATCCAGCGCAGTCGCGTCTTTTTCGGCGATGTATCCCTTATGGATGAGCAGGGTTGCATCACCACCATCATCGACAATCAGATGGGGGCCTTTGCCATCAGGAAAGCTCAACGCTTGTTTGGTGCACCACCAATACTCTTCCAGGGTCTCTCCTTTCCAGGCAAATACAGGAATGCCAGCCTGAGCAATAGCTGCAGCAGCATGATCCTGGGTGGAGAAAATATTGCAGCTGGCCCAACGAACATCTGCGCCCAGCGCTACCAAGGTTTCTATCAGCACAGCCGTTTGCACTGTCATATGCAGCGAGCCGGTGATACGGGCACCCTTCAGAGGTTTCTCTTTGCCATACTTTTCACGTAACGACATCAGCCCGGGCATTTCTTTCTCAGCAATAACAATTTCTTTCCGGCCATAATCAGCCAGAGACAGATCTTTAATTTTATATTTAATTTGCTTTTCTTTCAACAGAGTTTCCATGAAGTTTATACCTTTGTGTGAATAATGGTGCAAAGATAGTACAATCTGTTGTGTTTTAAAAACCTGCTCATGAGCCTTTTCTTAAAAAAAGCTTTTGATCATGCTGCTTTAGGAGTCTGGGAAATCGATGAGGATGTGGAAGAGTTGTATGCCAAAGTACAACTGTCAGAACAGGAAAAGAATCATTTTTCTCTTCTCAAGTCAGAACGAAGACGTCAGCATTGGTTAAGCTACAGACTGATCTTGCCTCATCTTGTAAAAATGGGTGAACCCACCACGATTGAATACGACGAAAATGGAAAGCCGTTCTTAAACAATGGTGCCAGACATATATCTGTGTCACATTCAGGAAAGTTCTCAGCGCTAATTGCCAGTAAGAACAAACATGTTGGCATCGACATAGAATGTATGCAACCCAAAATTTTTCGCGTCGCACACAGGTTCCTCAACAGAAAAGAGTTAAAACAGGTGTTTTCAAAACATGCCATGGAGAGCCTTTACTTGGTTTGGGCGAGTAAAGAGGCTTTATTCAAGCTGCATGGGAAGCGTGATCTGTCATTCAGAGAACATATCCGCATCTTTCCATTTAAATTTAAAGGGAAGGGAAACATATACGGAGAGATCCGCACCCCTGACTATCAGCAAACATATACCATTTATTACGAAACCATCGAAAATTATATTCTCGTTTACGCCATAGATAATTAGCAGGATCGCGAAATTAATATTCAATAAAAAGCAAAGGACTATGAAATTATTGGATGTCATAAATGGGAAGTGCCAAGAGGGAAAGAAGCAGCTGGCCATCATGGTCGACCCCGACAAGAGTGACTTTGATGGATTGCAGAAGACTGCAGAAGTAGCAGATGCCACCGGAGCTGATTATCTGTTTATTGGAGGGAGTCTGCTAACACGCGACAATATGGCTTCATGTATCGAACAGCTAAAAAAAAGCAGCGAGGTGCCTGTAGTGATTTTCCCGGGCAGCATGCTGCAAATTTCATCCAACGCCGATGCCTTGCTGTTACTATCACTGATCTCAGGACGCAATCCTGAAATGCTCATCAGCAATCATGTTGTGGCAGCGCCAATGATCAAGAGCAGCAAACTGGAGGTAATCCCAACCGGATATATCCTTGTGGAAAGTGGCAAGATCACCTCGGCATTGTATATGAGCAACACCCTGCCTATTCCATTCGACAAAACAGATATCGCAGTGTGTACGGCCATGGCAGGAGAAATGCTGGGGCTAAAAATCATCTATATGGATACAGGAACAGGTGCCATCCACTCTGTGCCCATGGAAATGGTCAGGGCTGTAAGGCAGAATATTCAAGTCCCACTTGTGATTGGTGGTGGCATCCGCACCCCCGAAGACGCCCTTGAAACATGGGATGCCGGCGCCGACATAATCGTTGTGGGAAACGCAGCTGAAACAAACCCCGACATCATCTTTGAAATGGGAGAAGCAAAAAGGGTGTTGAATGATTAAAGCAATCTTTATAATTATTATATTACCAAATAACTAATACGCGAATACATTATGAATTACGACGTGATTGTCTTGGGCTCAGGGCCCGGAGGTTATGTAGCAGCCATACGGGCTGCTCAGCTTGGAATGAAAGTGGGTGTTGTAGAAAAAGAAGAACTGGGAGGAATATGTCTGAATTGGGGATGCATCCCCACCAAAGCATTACTGAAAAGTGCACAAGTGTTTGACTACCTGAAACATGCTGCCGATTACGGTATTAGCATGAAAGGTGAGCCACAGGCCGATATAGGAGCAATGGTAAAAAGAAGCCGCGATGTGGCAGCCGGCATGAGTAAAGGCATTCAGTTTCTGTTTAAAAAGAATAAGATAGATCACCTGAATGGACACGGAACAGTATTGCCAGGCAAAAAAGTTGAAGTGACAGACAGCGAAGGCAAGAAAACAACCTACCAGGCAAAGCACATCATCATTGCCTCCGGAGCCAGAAGCAGACAGCTCGACAACCTGAAACAAGACGGCAAAAAGATCATAGGATACAGGCAGGCCATGGTGCTTGACAAGCAGCCGGGTTCAATGGTGGTGGTGGGCTCAGGCGCTATCGGCGCTGAGTTTGCCTACTTCTATAATACCATAGGCACCAACGTTACCCTGGTTGAGTTTATGCCAAACATCATACCCCTGGAAGATGAAGAGGTATCCAAACAACTGGAACGTTCCTTCAAGAAGTCCAAAATGAGGGTTATGACCAGCAGCACCGTCGAATCAGTCGACACCACCGGCGATACATGCAAAGTGGTTGTAAAAACGCCTAAAGGGGAAGAAGTGATTGAAGCTGATATCGTTCTTTCTGCGGTGGGCATCTCTGCCAATATAGAACAAATCGGATTGGAAGAAACCGGGATAAAAACTGAGAATGGCAAAATTGCTGTCGACGATTTTTACCGCACCAATGTGGAGGGATATTATGCCATTGGTGACGTGGTACCTGGTCCGGCACTGGCTCACGTGGCATCGGCAGAAGGTATTATCTGCGTAGAAAAAATCGCTGGTCACCACCCTGACCCTCTCGACTATAACAACATACCCGGATGCACCTATACCTCACCTGAGGTAGCCTCTGTCGGCTATACCGAAAAGGCAGCAACAGATGCCGGCTTCGCCCTGAAAATCGGCAAGTTCCCCTTCTCAGCATCAGGAAAGGCAAGTGCCGCAGGCACCAAAGATGGTTTCGTAAAGCTGATCTTCGATGCCAAATACGGCGAGCTGCTCGGCGCACATATGATAGGCGCCAATGTAACCGAAATGATCGCAGAGATCGTGGTGGCCAGAAAACTGGAAACCACCGGACAAGAAATGATCAAGGCCGTTCATCCGCACCCAACCATGTCGGAAGCTATCATGGAAGCTGCCGCAGCTGCCTATGACGAGGTAATTCACCTATGATAAATAGAGTTGAGGAGTTGAGGAGTGGAGGAGTGGAGGAGTTGAGGAGTGGAGGAGTTGAGGAGTGGAGGAGTGGAGGAGTTGAGGAGTGGAGGAGTTGAGGAGTTGAAGGGTATTATTTATTAATTACAACAACTATTTTTCCATTGACAATCATTGAAACACCATTTCGCAAGTTACTGATTATTGAGCCGCGAATTTTTCGCGACAACCGTGGCTATTTTTACGAATCCTGGAACCAGCAGGTATTTGCACGGGCAGGCATCCCGGATATTTTTATCCAGGATAACCAATCCGGTTCATCAAAGGATGTTATCAGAGGTCTTCATTTTCAAATTCCACCGCACGAACAGGGTAAACTGGTGAGGACACTGGCAGGGTCGGTACTCGACGTAGTGGTCGACTTGCGAAGAAGTGAACCTACCTACGGACAACATTTCAAAATGGTTATTAACGCATCCGGCCACAAAATGCTTTTTATACCACCAGGATTCGCACATGGGTTCCTGACCCTGGAAGACGACACCGTATTCGCGTATAAATGCACCAAGGCATATCATGCACCGTCAGAAAGGTCGTTGCGATGGGACGACCCCGACCTGGGTATCGACTGGGGCATTGATAAACCTATACTCTCTGATAAAGACAAACAGGCTGCTCTTTTTAAAGGATTCAGAAGTCCGTTCTGATTGGCTAACCTGAATTGAATTATTCAGACTAGCCTGGATTATATATACTAGCCTGGATTATTCAGAACGATACAGACCATAAAAACTGAAACTGTATTGATTCCTGGTCGCCGGGAAGATAAGCCCTGACCCCCATATCCAACGGAAAGAAAAACCTGAACAGATGCAAATGGGCCAAAAGGTCTATACCCATAGAACTGAGTGAGCCTTCGTGCCTGCTTATAACCTCATCGGAAGAAGACTTTTGGCTGTATCTGACATTGGCATAATCATAGAAAATATTGCTGCTCACCCTTTTAACAAACACCAGGTGAGGAATCCGCCAGTCAGGATACACGACTGGAAACGCATAATCAACTGAGAAGATGGCAGCCTGGTCGTCATTCCTTCCTGTGATACCCCGCGGATAGACCACCTGATTGGAGAATGTGTAATTGATGGTCTGGTCAACACTTGTACCCTCCCGGCGTTTCTGGTAAGATCCAATCAAACGCAAGCTGTGGTGTGGCAACAATCCAGGAAAAAACAACGCCAGGCGGGTGGCAAACACTTCACCCATATCACCCCCTGCGAAAGGCGTATGCCGGTAGCTTACATCCAGCACCTGACCCCACCGTGTCCGGATATCTCTTGCAACAGTGCGTTGCTGATTATAGGCAAATAACCGGTATTCCAATGACTGCACATGATTGTGCTTAAAAAAATCCGGCGTCTTGTCAACGGAGGTGGCCTGTGTAAAAACCATATTTGCCGAAGGCCTTACACCGATATTGAAACTTTCCTTCTGAAAATTCAAGGGTATATTAAATCCCAGCTTCCAGCTGCTCTCACGCCACAGAAATGGCACCAATTCATTCTGTCTGCTTCGGTAATTAGACCGTCGCAGGCCTGTCTCTGCAACCAGGTCAATGACAGGGTACAAGCCTTCATAACTATATTTCATATAGTATTTCCCAAGCCCTTCATTAAGATCGTATATGTAGCCTATATTGGCAAAGGATGTGCTGAGCTTGTTCTGTGATAACAACGAGAACCCCGGTTTTCCTTCAAGATTGTCTGCATCAAGCACTATTGGCCCCCAACTATGAAATGAAAACAAGTTGGACATTTTGTAATATGGGATGGCCAAATATTCCTTTCGTGGGATGTTGCCGCGTGTAACAAGACCCTCCTCCTGACCGGCCAGTACTTCATGCATCTGTAGTGAATGATCGGCCACATCATCAAGCAATGGAGCAGAATCAGTTGTAAAAGTGCCTTTAACCATATCATATCCCATATAAGAATAATCAGACCAAAATAATGAATCACCACCGGGCGACAACACGGCATCCAGGGCGCCATACTCTGAGGAGACAAGCATGCGTATTTCTCCTGTTGGCACATCCAATGAATACACGTTGTCGACACCAGAAAACGACCCATTAAAGAAAATGCCATCAGAAGAGAAAAAGCGCGGTCTCGATATCTCCGTATGTCCTGCATGGAAAATAGTGGCAAACCCTCCCAGCTCCTTGTCAGTGACTACCAGTCTTTTACCACTCTCGTCAAGGGCAACAGCTATGATGGTATAGTTATTCTGATGCCATGAAGGGGTCATAAGAAAATCATTTCCCGGCGTGCTATAACGTCGGAGAAAGTCACCGGATGTGGCATCAATAACAACAATTGAATATTGATTCTGATCTGTAACCTCTGCAACGGCAATTAGCTTGCCATCGGCAGATATGGACGGAGAAAAGTACCTTGTCTGCCGGGTAAGTTGTTGCTTTATACCCGTGCTGACATCGTACCTGTACACCTCCGACCAGCTACGATGTTCCCAGCGTGGGTCTCTCCTGTACTGACTCCAGACAATGACATCCCCGTTGGCAGATATTGGATGAGACTGAAGCGGGCCAGGTCTGAACAACACCGACTCACTACCATCGAGGCCCAGCGAAACAACAGCCGGGATCGCCTCCATACCGGTCTTTAATGCCATCAGGGTGGTGTCATTGATAAATGCAGGATAGCGATAACTGGAGAAAAGCTTCTTATCTGGGTTCACGGCTTCATATGCACTATAGGCACCCCGCTCCCATTGGTCAGACCATGCCGATTCCAGCATACCCATGGTATTTCTGTAATGCTGCATTTTTGTTACGCCCGCATATTTTTTCAGTCCAAATGTCATAGGGAAAATGGTGTATGGCCTTCGACCCACATGGGTCAGCACTTTATCCCAAATATCAACACCATATTGTTTACGGGCAGATGCGACAAGTTGATATCCCAGCTCGTAATAATTTGGAACGTGGTCCTTCATAGATCCCAGTACGGCTTTATCAAAAGAGTACACCCCCTTCTCAAGCACCTGCGCACGCAGTCCTTGTTCAAAAGATGGCAGCCTCCCTCGTCCGGCATTTGTCAGTGCAGTCTCTGTTGCCACCGCATCGCCTTCCATGAACCACATAGGCACGAACAATCCTAAAACGGCACCTGTAGCCTGCTCTCCAAACAGAAATGAAAGCAACCTGGTGACTCCCTGGTTCAGCTTGTCAATTTGCACAATATGCCTGAACTCGTGCAATGCCAATGACTCCAACCAATCGTGGGCATCGTTATTCTGGGGTGGGTTGGTGAACATCTCGATACGGCTTGGCGCCCAGCTTACAAAGCCATTTGAGACGACTGTCTGGTTATGAATAATTACAGATACCTTTTTTGGATTATGGCCAAGGCTCACCGACCCATACTGGTAAGCATATTCAAGCACATCAGCGATATAAGCACCTTGCTCCTCATAGTTCTCAGGAAAGATCACCTGAAAATTTACAGACTTGATCTGCATCCACCTGATCGATGATGGGTCCTGCCCCATAGAAAAGTACTGCCCCATCAGCGCAATATTTCCGAAGAAGATAAAATAACAACAAAAAATTATATGTGCTAATTTGCTCAACGATGCAACAATTCAACAATTCAACGATGCAACATTTAACCCCTTCACCAGTTCCTCAAAACATTCCCATAAAGAATCTCCTGCCGGTGTTGGGGCAACCACCCTGACGCGTTCTTTACTTACAGGGTGAATAAAATCGACCTCTCTGGCGTGCAAATGAATGCCCCCGTTACTGTTAGACCGGGGATATCCATACTTCAGATCACCCCTGACCGGGCACCCAATGGCGCTAAGCTGTGATCGTATCTGATGGTGTCGTCCGGTTTGAAGTTCAATTTCAAGCAAATGGTAATGATTGCCTGAGCCAAGCATTTTATAATTCAATATAGCTTTTTTTGCCCCGTCAACATCAGGCCTGACCGGGTAAGACTTGTTTTGTTTTTCATTCTTTTTGAGATAGTGCTCCAGAGTACCCTCAGCCTCAGGAGGAAGATTTCTGACCACCGCCCAGTAAAGTTTTTTTAGCTCATAGTTTTTCAGCATCTCGTTGATACGCGTCAATCCCTTTGAGGTGCGTGCAAAAATAACCGCACCGCTAACCGGTCTGTCGAGACGATGTGCTACACCAAGAAACGCATCTCCGGGCTTGTTATACTTCGCACGAATATAAGCCTTTACAATATCACTCAAAGGCATATCGCCCGTTTTATCACCTTGAACAATCTCCGACGATTGCTTATTGATAACAATCAGGTGGTTGTCTTCGTACAAAACCCTTCTGCTGAAAGAAGTTACAGGATCAATGGTTTCTGTGGTCATAGTTGTTGCGGATTGTGGGCCTGTCTCGAACGAAGTGAGAGATCCCATGATGGTCGTGTATGTTACGGGTTGTGAGTCGCGGGTTAAAACGGCCAGAAGTTGTTATCATACCAAACCTGTTCGGTAAGTTGCTTATTCAAATCAAGCAACATTTTATGGTGGCCTTTCTCCCAATTGGCAAGCCACTCGTAGAGTTCCTTCTCATTGGGATCAGAAGCTTCCCTGGCCCTGGAGGCATATACCTCAATAGATTTCGACTCCATGTCGATGGCTGCAGAAATGGCAGCTGCCTCAAATCCGGCCCCAGAAATATCCTTTTTAATAGAATCGGTAAGAATTAAACCGGCAATATGTTCATTGGAAGCATCCTCTTCAAATGAAAGCACATCGAAAGAACCTGTCTTCTTGTAGTTCTTAAATTGCTTAAGCAGAAAATCTATGTGCAACTGTTCTTCATCGGCCATGATGCTGAAAATTTTTCTCACATCAGCACTCTCTGTTTGTTCAGCTACCTTGGTGTAAAGTGCTTTTCCGCGATGCTCCATGATCACTGCCTGCTTTAAAACATCTATAACTTGTTCTGATTTAGTCATTTAAACAGTTTTTTATATATAAGGGTAAACTAACACAAACAAAAATAGACATTTTCAGAACAAAAAACCGAAGAAAGTGCTGTTTCAGGGAAAACAAGTAACTTTGTCTTATAAAAATTGGTCGTAAAAGAAACATATGCATTGGTCGATTGAGCGTATAGTACTGGCACTGTATCATAAATGGCATGGCGATGCGCCGGTACATATTATTGAATTACCCCTTTCTGGCTCCAGCCGCCAGTATTTCAGGCTAAGTACTGAAGAACACAGCTATATCGCAGCCTTTAATACCGATGTGAAAGAAAACAAAGCCTTTCTTACCATGACGAGGCATTTTCATCGGCTGGGCTTCCCCGTACCAGAGATACTTGCCGTCGATGATGATGAACATGCCTACCTGCTGTCAGACCTTGGCGACACCACGTTGTTCTCCCTGCTGCCACATGGCCAGCCTGACAAACAATTCGACCACCGAATCATCAACCTGTATAAAAAAACGATCGAATGGCTGCCAGCCTTTCAAGTAAAGGGCGCTGAAGACATGGATTTCAACGTTTGTTATCCACGACACGCTTTTGACAAGCATTCAATGATGTGGGACCTGAATTATTTCAAATACTATTTTCTAAAAACTTCAGGTATCGCATTCGATGAACAAAAGCTCGAAGACAGCTTTGACCTGTTCGTTACCCGGTTACTTGAAGCACCCCGCGAGTTTTTCATGTATCGCGACTTTCAGTCAAGAAATGTAATGGTGATTGATGACCAGCCATTTTTTATAGACTACCAGGGAGGCAGAAAAGGTGCCCTACAATACGATATTGCATCCATGTTGTTCGATGCCAAAGCCAATCTTCCTTTCGACCTTAGACAACATTTACTGGAACACTATATAGGCGAATTATCGAACATTACACGTGTCGATGAACATCAGTTCAGATCAGTATATTATGACTTTGTTCTGATCCGGATCATGCAGGCACTGGCTACCTACGGCTTCAGAGGTGGCGTTGAAAAGAAGCCGCTTTTTCTGCAAAGTATGCCTTTTGCACTAAACAATCTGAAGTGGCTTGCTGATAACCACCTGCTGCCAACATACAACCCTTACCTGTGCGATCTTATCACAAGAATTGCTGCCACAGCCCCTGATATTGCAGAGCAACCAACAAAAGAAGGGCTTACCATTACCATCAGAAGCTTTTCTTACCGGCAAGGCATCCCTGCTGATTCTTCGGGAAATGGTGGCGGGTTCGTGTTCGACTGCAGGGTGCTGCCAAACCCTGGCCGGCAGAACCAGTATAAAATGCTTACAGGCAAAGACCCGGACGTGGTGAGTTTCCTCGAAAGAAATCAGGAAGCTAAGGAGTTCTTTGGAATGGCTTCCGCAATGACCAGCAATGCGATAAAGAACTATCTTAACAGAGGCCACACAAGCCTGATGATAAGCTTCGGATGCACGGGAGGACAACACAGATCAGTTTACTGCGCGGAGAAACTGGCAAAAACAATCAGCGATAACTATAACGTACATGTTGACCTGCAACATATGGAAGAGAAAAACTGGCCGTAACAAGTGTTGAATTGTTGAACTGTTGAATTGTTGAATTGTTGAATTGTTGAATTGTTTGCCATGGGAGATAACAAACGGTGTAAGTCATCTAACAAAGAAGATTCCCAAAAGGGGAAATATGCATGCAAAAAATGCGGTCTTAAAGCCAGCAAGGAAAAGCATTTGTGCAAACCCAAAAAAGGATGACAGACTTTTGACCTTCGACTTTGGACTTTCGACTAAATTTTAAACACATGAAAGCAATGATTCTTGCCGCAGGTCTCGGCACACGGCTCAGACCATACACCAATACCACCCCAAAAGCCCTCCTAACGGTCGGAGAAAAAACCATGCTGCAGATAGTGTCTGAAAAACTGATCGATGCCGGCGTATCAGATATCGTTGTAAACGTTCACCATCACGCAGAACAGATGAAATCAGCCATACACAACCTACAACATCCCGGTATCAGATTTCATATCTCCGACGAAACAGACCTGCTCCTCGACACGGGAGGCGGCATCAAAAAAGCCAGGCATCTGCTTGATGGCAATCAGGCCTTCCTGGTCTACAATATCGACATCCTGTGTGACATTGATCTGAAAATGATGCTTACGACACATACAAATTCAGGTGCGCTGGCTACATTGGCGGTAAGTAACAGGGAGGCCTCACGCTATTTTCTGTGGAAGCAAGGCCTGCTGTACGGCTGGCAACATACTGAAACCGGAGAGACCATCCTATGCCACAAAAAAGGCGTTGTGGAGGAAAACATGCATTCAAGACACCAAAAAGACAATACAAAATCACGCCCCGGAAGCCCTTCTGATGAACACCCGGCAACGATTAACGACGAAGAACAACCAGAAACAATACAATATCAACATTATGAAGCCACTTTTGTGAAAAAGGCATTTAGCGGTATCCATATTCTCGAACCCGCCATATTCGACCTGATTGACGAAACCGGAGTGTTCTCCATCAAAGATGTGTACCTCCGGCTGGCAGGCAATCATCCCATAACATGCTTTGAACATGACCACAAAACATGGATCGACATAGGCACACCCGAGAAACTGGCCCGCGCGCGAAAATCTTATAACTCCAAATGAACCCGTTAAACTGGAATACCGTTAATCAGGGAACCTCGATCTGTAGGGGATCTCTCACTTCGTTCGAGATGACGGGTGCTATGAACCCGCAACTCATAACTCACAACCCATGACAAAACCATTCCTCGAAGAAATTGCTGATTATGTATTTGAGCAGTATGGAGATCAAACGGGCGACATATGCCTGGTAACCCCAAACAGAAGGGCCGGCTTGTTTTTCAGAAAATATTTCTCACAGCGGGTAGTGAAACCGGTATGGGCTCCGGAGGTTTTAAGTATTGAAGATTTCATAAACCGAATCAGCGGCATGAAGGTTTGTGATTCCACAAGTATACTATTTACCTTCTTCGAGCTTTACTGCGACCTGGAAAAAGACAAGGCACAAGACATTGATGAATTTTCATTATGGGCTCCCGTGCTGTTAAACGATTTTGATGAGATTGATGCAAATATAGCAGATACGGAATCGCTTTTTGATTACCTGCATGATGTCAAACGTATTGAAACCTGGAATCCTGATGGCGCCCCATTAACAGACTTCCAGAAAAAATACCTGGCTTTCTTTTCCAGGTTAAAAGCATGGCATCGCCATTTGACAGAACACCTGATTACAGCCAACCAGGCATACCAGGGTCTTTCTTCAAAACAGGCCACCAAAAAGGTAGAATCGGATAGTTACAAGTTACCCTGGCAAAAAGCATTGTTTGTAGGGTTCAACGCGCTCAACCATTCGGAAGAGCTCATCATCAGCACCTTACTAAGAAAAGGGCAAGCAGTGTACCTTCCAGACTCTGACCCCTATTATACCGACGACACAGACCATGAAGCCGGACTGTTTATCAGAAAATACCAGAAGAAATTCGGCCATACAATAAACAAGGACAACACCTTCATCACAGGCCTGAAAAAACAGATCACCATACTGGGAATTGCAAAGAATGTAAATCAGGCGCGCCTGGCGGGAAACATCCTGCAGCAACGAAAAGAGCTCAAACCAAATATTGACACTGCTATTGTGCTGGCCAATGAGCAACTGCTGATCCCAACCCTGAATGCACTTCCCCACGATGCGGAGAGTATCAATGTCACCATGGGATACCCCTTGAATAAAACAAACATATTCGGTTTTTTCGATGCCTTGTGGAAGTTACAATTAAATGCAACAATCACTGAAAAAGAGAACAGCACCTCAGAAATCTGCTTTTACCATAAAGACCTGATCCGTTTTCTGAACCATTCTATATGCTCTTTATTGTGGGATGGTGAAGGTGCCGAAAAGCTCATCACTTCAGTAATACAACAGATAAAACAATCAAATAAGGCATTCCTCGGCGTGGAGGAGTTTTTTGCATTCTTTGAAAAAACAGAGGGCATACCTGATCCATTGTCCTGTTTGCAATTTAACTGGAGCAACAACAAGGCAGGCATCTTCCCTTCACTCCTGAATATAGTTGGGCGCCTTGATCAGGCATTCAGAGACAAGGCCGCCAAACAGGGCAAAGACATCCTGCATACACCATATTTTATTGACTTCGAAGCCCTGTATTTTTTCTCCACACTGTTACGGCGGTTAAACTCTTTTTTGCTTAGATATCCTTTTCTCCAGTCATTGCAAACGATCTACAAATTATACAAACAGCTTACCCAGGAAACATCGCTGGCATTTTCCGGCGAGCCTT
Organism: Bacteroidales bacterium; assembly: GCA_007128045.1. Taxonomy (GTDB): domain Bacteria; phylum Bacteroidota; class Bacteroidia; order Bacteroidales; family UBA7960; genus SKYG01. Next base: position 13,411 of record SKYG01000294.1, read on the forward strand.
TGCAAGGGATGCAGGTTATGGGTATGCTGGAAACACGAAGCCTCGACTTTAAAAACATCATATTGCTGTCTGCAAACGAAAATATTCTCCCACGACCCAAAACCAACAATTCCTTTTTACCATTCGACATAAGAAAGAAGTTCGGGATGCAGGTACATACTGACAAAGACGCCATATATGCTTATCACTTTTACCGTTTATTGCAAAGGGCACAAAATATATACCTGATTTACAACACCCAATCAGAAGATATAGGTACTAATGAAAAAAGCCGATTCATCACACAGCTACAAATGGAGCTGCCTGGTCGTGCACCACACATCACCATTACAGAACAAATCATAGCACTCCCTCCGCCGGCCATGGTCATGCAACACGACTTCCGGGTTTTTAAAGACAAGGATATATCAGACCGGTTGATCGCCATGAGCCAGAACGGACTGTCACCCTCAGCGCTAAACACCTACATCAATTGCAGCTTGCAGTTCTATTTCACCAGGGTAGCACGACTGGAAGAACCACAAGGCATGGAGGAGACATTGGAATCTGCCACGATGGGAACAGTGGTGCATGGCATACTGGAAACATTGTACAGACCATTGACAGGAAAACACCTGGAAGCACATAATATTGAAACCATGCGCAAACAAACAGATGACGTGACACGTCGGATATTTGAAGCGCATTACCCGGGAGGCAATGTGTCATCAGGAAAGAATTTGTTGCTTTTTAACCTGGCCAAACGATATACCTCCAATTTTTTAAACGCTGAATCTGCCTATTTAAAAACCATCAATGGCCATTCTATCAAGGTACTTGCTCTCGAGGAGGAATTGGAGGGCACCATAGATGTCCTCATCAATGGGTCGCCTGTAAAAGTTAAGATAAGAGGAAAAGCCGACCGCATTGATCAGGTCGGACCAACCATCCGTGTTATTGATTACAAAACAGGCAAGATAAAAAGAAATGAGCTGAAGTTTCCTGACTGGGCCCAGGTGTCGACCGACGGACAATTTGGAAAAGCTTTTCAGCTTTTAAGCTACGCCTGGCTTTATAGCCGGAAATATCCAAAGGCAACACAGATAGAACCAGGCATCTATAGTCTGAGGGAGACCAAAAAAGGCCTGCAAACACTAACCATTCCTGATGGAGACAGCATCCTGAACCCAGGTAATCTGGATATGTTTACTGAACAACTTTCAGCATTAATACAAGCCATCCTGGATAACCAAATACCATTTGGGCAAACTGCCAACGAAAACAATTGCACCTACTGCCCGTTTAAGGTATATTGCAGACGGTTTTAAGAAATAGCCTTTCTGCTTTCACTGATAGCTTTGTCAAGGCCCTGTAGATTTTTTCCCCCGGCAGTTGCAAAAAATGGCTGGCCGCCGCCACCACCATCAATAAATTTGGCGAGCTCCCGCACCAGATTGCCTGCATGCAAATCTTTCGAATGTACCAAAGAATCAGACACCATCACTGTAATGCCTGGTTTACCCTCATATTCATGTCCCAACACCAAAAACAGGTCGTTTAGCTTTTCCTTGATGGCAAATGCCAGGTCTTTCACTGTTTTGGGTTCCATAGTCAGACGTGCTGACAGGTAATTTACCCCATTGAGGGTCTCCACATCCTGTATCAGATCGGCAGCCAATTGCCGGATTCGCAGGTGCTCCAGCTCTTCTAATTTCTTTTTAAGGAGCTCTTGCTGTTCCATGAGCTGATTAATGGCACGTAAACTATCTTTGGGATGCTTCAATGCAGTACGAATGGCTTCCATTTCCTCCAGCTTGCTATTGACAAATTCTTCTGCCCTGATGCCTGTCAGCGCCTCCAGCCGCCTGATCCCCGCAGCAATGGCACCCTCACTGGAAATTTTGAACAATCCGATCTGGCCTGTAGCATTTACGTGCGTTCCTCCGCATAACTCAGCAGAATATCTCTTGTCGAATGCCACCACCCTGACACGTTCGCCATATTTCTCACCAAAAAGACCTACAGCCCCCATTTCCAATGCTTCATCCATCAAGACATCACGGTGATCTTCGATGGGTATATTCTCCCTGACCTTCTCATTGACCCTATTTTCTATGGCAATCAGTTCTTCCTTGGTTAGCTTGCTGAAATGGGAAAAGTCGAACCGCAGGCGTTCCTCGTCAACCAGCGATCCTTTCTGCTGAACGTGCCCACCAAGAACCTCTCTGAGTGCTGCATGCAACAGATGGGTCGCAGTATGGTTGTTGGCTGTCAGCAACCGTTTGGTCTGGTCTACCTTAGCGTACAATGTTTCAGGCCATTCATCCGGAATATCTTTGGTGATATGAACGGTCAGGTTATTTTCCTTTTGAGTATCAATAACATCAAAACGTTGACCGTGAACAACAAGTACACCACGATCGCCGACCTGCCCGCCGGATTCAGCATAAAAAGGCGTTTGATCCAACACTACCTGGTAGAACACCCTGTCTTTTTCTTTTATTTTCCGGTACTTAACCACCGACACATCAGCTTCCAGGCTTTCATAGCCTAAAAACCGGGTTTCTTCAGCCCATGGCTTCAGACTGACCCAATCGTCGGTTTCTTTTATTGCCGCCGACCTGCTGCGTGCCTTTTGTGCTTCCATGCCCTGGTTAAACCCTTGCATGTCAACATCCAGGCCTCTTTCACGAGCCATAAGCCGGGTAAGGTCAACAGGAAACCCATAAGTATCAAACAACTCGAAAGCAAACCCTCCATCAATAAACTTGATGTCAGCATGCTCCTGTACATACAGGTCGAATTTTTGAATTCCCATTGCCAATGTCCGGAGAAATGCATGTTCTTCTTCAGTAATCACCTTCACAATCAAATCTTTCTGAGCAAGCAACTCAGGAAATGCCGCTCCCATATGTTCTGCTAAAACAGGCACAAGACTGCCAATGAATGGCTCTCTGAACCCAAGAAAGGTATATCCGTAACGTATGGCACGACGAAGGATTCGTCTGATCACGTATCCGGCTTTATTGTTTGATGGCAATTCCCCATCAGCAATGGCAAATGCTACGGCACGAAGGTGGTCGGCCACCACACGCATGGCAACATCTGTTGCTGGATCATCGCCATAGGTCTTGCCAGCAAGTAAGCTGAGCTTATGAATATAGGGCTGAAACACATCGGTATCGTAGTTTGACTGCTTCCCCTGTAATGCCATGCACAAACGCTCAAACCCCATCCCTGTATCCACATGTTTTGCAGGCAGGTTCTTTAACGCTCCATTCGCCATGCGGTTAAACTCAATAAATACCAGGTTCCAAATCTCTACAACCAGCGGGTGATCCTTATTAACAAGCGAATCACCGGGAATGTTGTTTCGTTCATCGTCACCACGCAAGTCGATATGTATCTCTGAGCAAGGACCACACGGGCCAGTGTCGCCCATCTCCCAGAAATTATCCTTCTTTGACCCATAAAGTATGCGGTCTGCCTCTACATAATCCATCCAAAAACCATGCGCCTCATCATCCCTGAGCAAACCATCGGCCTCATCACCACCAAAAACCGTTACGTATAACCTATCCTTCTGCAGACCATACACCTCGGTTAATAACTCCCAGGCCCAGGCAATGGCCTCCCGTTTGAAATAATCTCCGAAGCTCCAGTTACCCAGCATCTCAAACATGGTATGATGGTAGGTATCGTGCCCTACCTCTTCAAGGTCGTTGTGCTTTCCTGATACACGAAGGCATTTTTGTGTGTTGGCAATACGTTTGTATGAGGCCGGAATATTTCCAAGAAATACATCTTTAAACTGATTCATCCCGGCATTGGTAAACATCAGCGTAGGGTCATTCTTAACCACCATCGGAGCCGAATGCACAATATGATGATCCTTTGAAGCGAAAAAATCGAGAAAGGCTTTGCGAACTTGTCTAGCATTCATAAAAGAGGTCTCCTAATGGAATAACAAATTATTAATATTTTTTTCAGATTGACATGCAAAATTACAGGTTTTTTCTTTAGTTTTGCACTGAAGGAAAAGGAGAATCCCTTCCCATCTGCTAAGATGACCAATATGTGTATGTTTTATCTGTCGGCAATATAATACATTCTGACAGACTCAGTGCCTTTTTGCAGGCATGTTTTGTTTGCAACAGGCCGCTTTATAAAGTACATACACTGCTTGGTTTTGAGTAACAAAGAAGATCACTGCCAGACATTATGGGAAACGTCAAATACCGTTTTAATACCAAGTCGCTTACTGTTGAAAAAGTTACCATAACCTTATGGGATAAACTAAAGGTGTTAATGCGTATCGTGCTGGCCGGGATGGTATTCTCGGTTATCGTACTTACCATTGGTTATACCTTTTTCGATTCGCCCAAAGAAAAGGTTTTGCGACGGGAGATCGAACAATATAAGGTTCAGTATCAAATTATTAACGACCGCATGGATCTGCTGGCATCAGCTCTCGAAGATATTCGCGAGCGTGACGATCATATTTACAGGGTGATTTTTGAAGCAGAACCAATTCCCAGAACCATTCGTGAAGCAGCATTTGGGGGCACCGACCGTTACGCCCCATACCGGGGTTTTCAAAACACCCAGCTGATCTCTGAAACTATGCAACGCCTCGATCAGCTCACCCGCCAGCTGTATGTCCAGTCCAAATCGTACGACGAAGTGTTTGAGATGGCAAAGAACAAGACAGACATGCTCGCTTCAATTCCGGCTATCGTTCCGATTGCCAGAGGTACCGAAAGATTGGTTTCCGGGTTCGGATACCGCATCCATCCTATATATAACGTCAGAAGAATGCACACTGGTGTTGACTTCACCGCTCCGACCGGCACACCCATCTATGCAACAGGCAATGGCGTTGTTGTTGAGGCAGATAGAAATAACCACGGATACGGACGGATGGTGCTTATAGACCACGGATATGGATACCAGACACTGTATGCACATTTAAGTGTGATACAGGTGAAACCGGGCCAGGAAATTAAAAGAGGAGAGGTTATCGGCCTGGTAGGCAACACGGGTATCTCTAAAGCCCCACACCTGCATTATGAGGTAATTCGCAACGGCAGAAAGGTGAACCCCGTGGGGTATTTCTTCAACGACCTTACACCGGAAGAATTCGAATATATCATTGAAGTGGCATCCAGAGAAAATCAATCTCTTTCCTGATGGACAAACCCCCTTCTAACCCAGAACGCGTATATTATTCCATAGGTGAGGTGGCCCGTTTGTTTAATGTAAACACCTCGCTGATAAGATTCTGGGAAAAAGAATTTGACCTCATCCGCCCACACAAAAACAAAAAAGGCAACCGCCAATTCACGCCGAAAGATGTCGATAATTTCCACAAAATATTTCACCTGGTAAAAGAAAGAGGCTATACCCTGCAAGGAGCCAAAGATAAGCTAAAAGAACAACCCGAGTCCCTCGACAGGGACTTTGAAATTTATAAAACACTGGAAAAGCTAAAAGAGTTTTTGACTGTTTTGAAAAAACAGTTGTAACAACTTATCATTTCAACAACTCAACAACTCAACATTTCAACAATTTTCCAAACTTATCCTTATGGTCGAAACAATAAAAAACAGAATCAACGACTCAGCATCCACCCGCTGGGGGATTATGCTCCTGGTAAGTTTTACGATGGCTACCAATTATTACTTCTATGATGCCCTTTCTCCATTAAAGTTTCTGATGGAACGGGAACTGGGGTTCAGCTCAGCCGACTATGGGTTTTTTACAGCAGCCTACTCCATACCAAATGTATTTCTGCTGATGGCCGTTGTGGGAGGGATTATTCTGGACAAGATTGGCATTCGTATTACCGGTTTTGCCTTCATTTTCATCCAATTCGCAGGAGCTGTTGTTACCGCATATGGTGCTTCCCCCTATTTTAACCAGGGAGGCTTTGGCTACGATTTTATGAACTCCTTCTGGACCAATTATTCACCAGCATTAAAAACCACATCCCTCGGCTTTTTCCTTTTCGGACTGGGGGCGGAAACAAGTATCGTTGTTATCTCCAAGGTCATCGTAAAATGGTTTAAAGGCAAAGAAATTGCCCTGGCCCTTGGCTTGAATATTGCCATTGCACGGCTGGGCATGGGGGCCGCCATGATCTTATCTCCACGACTCATTATCGACAGCACTGCCATTTTGCCTCTCTGGAATAACTGGACAGCACCCATCTGGTTTGGGGCCTTATTGCTCGGAATAGGGCTGTTGGCATTTTTGGTGTATATGATATGGGACATCCGATTCGACCGGGAGGTAAAAGAACGCATGGAGGCCGACCCCACTGAGGAGTTCAGATTGAAAGACCTTGCCAAACTAATGACCAACCGCAGCTTTCTGCTGATCTCAGCACTGTGTGTCACCTTCTATTCGGCTGTGTTCCCATTCATGAAATATGCACCAGACCTGATGATCAACAAATTTGGCGTGAACCCAACCCTGGCAGGAGATATTGCCTCGATACTGCCTTTCGGCACATTGGTATTCACCCCTGTTTTCGCATACATCTGCGATTATAAAGGCAAGTCTGCTTCCCTTATGCTAATAGGAAGTTTGCTGCTCGTATTCGTGCATATGACGTTTGCCGTAACAACCCTGACACCATTTATTCCTATGTTCGTGCTAGGCGTTGCCTTCTCCCTGGTTCCTGCTGCCATGTGGCCGGCAGTGGCTAAGATTGTAGAAACCAATAAGATTGGTACGGCTTATGGAGCCATGTTTACCATACAGGCCTTCGGACTAATGGTTTTCCCATACCTGATCGGGGTGGTACTCGATCATTACAACCCAGGCGTGGCTGAAACCCTGACGGCAGGAGGAGAAGCTGTCTATAACTACACCATGCCCCTGCTGATGATGGCCGCACTGGGTGTAATTGGATTCGTATTTGCCATTCTGCTCAAGAGAGATGATAAAACGTCTGGCTACGGATTGGAACTACCCAATAAAATGGATTGACAAACAGACAGATACAAGGTATAGATACCGGCTTATCGAAAAAACTCTTAATGATATGATCGTTGTAACAGGTGCCGCTGGTTTTATTGGAAGTTGCCTGGTAAACAAACTGAATAATAAGGGGTATAAAGAAATTGTGGTGGTTGACGATTTCTCTGACGAAGAGAAAAACAAAAACCTCAACAACAAAATATTCAGGCAGAAACTAAACAGAAAAGTATTTTTTGAATGGCTACAGGAAAACCATTCGCAAGTAAATTTCATTTTCCATATAGGCGCACGAACCGACACCACAGAGTTTGACAAAAGTATATTTGATCAGCTCAACCTCAATTACTCAAAACAACTTTGGGAACTTTGCAGCCAATATACAATACCTTTGGTGTATGCTTCCTCTGCAGCCACCTACGGGGCTGGTGAATTTGGATACAAAGACGATGACGGCCTGGTTGAACAACTGAAACCATTAAACCCCTACGGAGAAAGCAAGAATGATTTTGACAAATGGGTGCTAAAGCAAAAGAGCCAGCCTGCTTTCTGGGCAGGGCTTAAGTTTTTTAACGTTTACGGCCCAAATGAATACCATAAAGGCCGGATGGCATCGGTGATATTCCACGCTTATAACCAGATCATCCAACATGGGATAATGAAGTTGTTCAGATCACACCATCCTGACTTCAAAGACGGTGAACAGAGCCGGGATTTTGTCTATGTAAAAGATGTGGTGAATGTTTGTTATTTTCTGATGCTGCAAAAAAGACCATCTGGAATCTATAACCTGGGTACAGGCGTTGCCCGAACATTTAATGACCTGGCAAAGGCCTGTTTCACGTCTCTAGACAAAAAACCACAAATAGAATACATAGACACCCCTGAAGATATCCGCCAAAAATACCAGTATTTCACCCAGGCCGAAATGAATAAGCTTCGCGCTATTGGGTATACAGATCATTTCTATACACTCGAACAAGGTATTCGTGACTATATCCAAAACTATCTTGTGGGCAATAACTATTATTGAGACAGCATCCTACAGCTTTAATACTGTGATTATTTCCAACGCAGCACAAGGCCACTTACAAATTAGAAAAACAAAGTTTTAAAGGGTAATAGCATAAAATGTAGTTGCCCTCCTGCTAATAGAATTGCCTGGCAATGGTCGGTTCTTCTTTGCCAAAATGGTGGTGATGGGTAATGCCAAGCCGCTCTACATAGGCTATCAGGTCAGGAAAAAATGTGGCAAACTCCGCCCCAAACTCATCATAATATTGCTCAAGGTCTTCAACCGCTGTTTCCATGCCTGACTTGAATGGAGTTCGCTTTGCAAGGCCCTGGAAATGCTGCTTTAGCTTGTCAAGGTTGGATTAGTTGACCAGCCAGTTCGAAGCAATCATAAATGGCAACAGGTTCTTGGCACGTACCGGAAGCATAAAATAGTTCCTCAGCAACAACCCATAGGCATGACTTACAAACCTGGGAAGAGGCTGTATAGAATATTCACTCCAGTTTCTGGCCAGATAATGATCGTAAAACATGTCGACAATCACCCCGGAATATAATCGATACCTGTTTCGCAAACGCCGCTTGCTCTGGTCTACAATGGGATGGTTGTCGGTGAAACTATCTATTTTGCGATGTAACTCTATACCCCTGACTACCCCATCCTGATAACTTTCAATCTGACGACCCTTGACCATATCGGCAATAAAGTTGCCAATAATCAACTCCTGATCATCGCCTGCAAGGTATAAATGTGCCAGAAAATTCATTGATAGTGGTGTTATAACTTATTCACGTTTACACTAAAAAAACCATAACTATTCTGTCTTCATTTTGTTAGATTAAAGATACATCAAATAATTTCAAAAATAATGCCAGAATAAAATAATTATTGATCAGATTCAGTCTGATCGGCAAGAATTATATAGTTTTGTATACGACACAACAACGTTCTTTTGTCTTTATCTTCTTAAAGCGTACTTTTCTATGCGAACTCTTTTATTGTTAGGTGACGAAGCGATTGCACAAGCAGGCATCGACGCAGGCATGTCAGGGGTTTATGCCTATCCGGGAACTCCCTCAACCGAGATCACAGAATATGTAAGGTCTTCCAAAGAAGCACACGAGCTGGGCATTGTTGCCAAATGGTGTGCAAATGAAAAAACGGCTGCAGAAACGGCACTCGGCATGTCGTACGCCGGAAAAAGAACCATGACATGCATGAAACACGTGGGCCTGAATGTTGCTGCTGACCCATTTATCAACTCCGCCCTTACCGGAACCAATGGCGGGTTGCTATTCGTTGTTGCCGACGACCCATCCATGCACTCATCACAAAATGAACAGGATTCCCGCTTTTTTGGGAAATTCGCCTTGTTACCAATTCTTGAACCATCAAACCAACAAGAAGCATACGATATGGTTTTCGAAGGATTTGACCTTTCAGAAAGGTATAAAGTCCCGGTCATGATACGCATTACCACCCGGCTCGCTCATTCCAGATCAGGGGTGGTCAGAAAAACCAGCAGGAAACAAAATAAGTTGCGTTTGCCTGAAAGCCCCTTGCAGTTTGTGCTGCTGCCAGCGGTAGCAAGAAAAAAATACAATACACTCTTAAACACCATAGGTTCTTTTGAAACAGAGGCATTGTCATCTCCGTTTAACTCCTTCAAAGATGGACATGATAAGAGCATGGGCATTATAGCATGTGGACTGGCATATAATTATCTGATGGAGAATTACCCTGACCGCAATCCTCCTTTTCCGGTATTGAAAATTTGTCAGTACCCTGCGCCAGCAGAATTATTCAGGGATATCCATGACCATTGTGAAAGCATACTGGTGCTGGAAGAAGGCTTTCCTATGATTGAAGAATTGCTCAAGGGGTTATTGGCTTCCGGCAAAAAGATCAGGGGACGCCTGGATGGCACCATTCCCCGAGCGGGAGAGCTAAACCCAACTATTGTTGCCGAAGCACTGGGGTTTCCCCGGCAAACCATTACACCCATTCCTTCGTTGGTGGTGCCACGCCCACCTTCACTGTGTAAAGGATGCCCCCACATCGACAGCTTTCTGGGACTAAACGAGGCCATAGAAAGCTATGGAAAAGGCAGGGTGTTTTCAGATATAGGCTGTTACACCCTGGCCGCATTGCCACCCTATGAATCGATCTACTCCTGTGTCGACATGGGTGCTTCTATAACCATGGCGAAGGGAGCAGCAGATGCAGGGCTGAAACCTGCCGTGGCAGTGATTGGAGACAGCACATTCACCCATTCGGGAATCACCGGATTGCTGGATGCAGTAAACGACCATTCAACGATTACTGTTATTATTCTCGACAATGCCACCACCGCCATGACGGGCGGACAACCTTCAGCTGCCCTGAACAGGATTGAAGCCATTTGCAAGGGCGTAGGGGTAGAAGAAAACCATATCAGGGTGATGAAACCCCTCAGAAAACAACATGAATACAATACCCAAATACTGAAGGAAGAGCTTGAATATGACGGCGTATCAGTTATCATAGCCCGCAGGGAATGCATACAAACACTCAACAAACGTATGCGCGAAAAATTTAAGGATAAAACCAAATCGTAAACACATAAATGCCCATGTCGAAGATCCCGATTGTTCAGAACTTCGCTTCGCTACGAGTTGCGGGTTGTGGGTTGCGGGTTAAACTTTAAACCTTAAACTTTAAACTGACTTTTCGACATTCAGACATTCAGACATTTAGACAATTTTAACATATGAAAAAAGACATTATTCTTGCCGGAGTTGGCGGACAAGGGATTTTATCGATCGCGGCTATAATAGGCTACGCTGCTATAGAATCAGGCTTATACCTTAAACAAGCCGAAGTGCATGGAATGAGCCAGAGAGGCGGCGATGTGCAATCTCACCTGCGCCTCTCTTCCGAACCTATTGCCTCCGACCTGATACCATATGGGAAGGCAGATCTGATCATCTCTGTTGAGCCCATGGAAAGCTTGCGATATCTCCCTTACCTTAGTCAGACAGGGTGGCTGGTAACCAACAGCAAACCTTTTGTCAACATGACAAATTATCCCAACCCGGACGACATCATGAAGGAACTGCAACAAATTCCAAATAGTATTGTTCTTGATGCCGAAGAAATAGCCACCGAAGCAGGAAGCATTAAATCAGCAAATATGGTGATACTAGGCGCTGCATCACCTTTTCTGGATATAGCTTACGATAATATCGAAAAAGCCATCCATGCAGTATTCGGCAAAAAGGGCGAAGATGTTGTTGCCATAAACCTCGTTGCATTACAATCAGGACGAAATATAGCTGAACAATCGATCAAACGACCATGAAATGTCTGCAAAATATATGTTGTGGGTAATTCACCACTCCGGATGCATGAACATCGCCAATGATACAAATAATAATCCTGAACCAAACATCCCTTTACTTGTTTTACTACATATACCTAAAAGAAGGAATATAAACTATTACATTGATTTTACATTCTGCGAATAACAAACCACCAACTGTAATAAAATAACTATGCTAACAAATAACTTTATAGACCGGCACAATGGCCCCAACACACATGACAGGGAGAAGATGCTTAAGACAATTGGCCTGGATGATATTGATGCACTAATCAATCAAACCATCCCTGCCACCATACGATTGAATAAAGCATTGGATTTGCCTGATGGTATGAACGAATTTGAGTTTATCAGCCATCTGAAAAAGATCGGATCAAAGAACAAGGTGTTTAAATCTTTTATTGGGATGGGTTATTATAACACGATTCTGCCGGGAGTAATTCAGCGAAACATTCTGGAGAATCCTGGCTGGTATACGGCCTATACCCCCTACCAGGCAGAGATATCTCAAGGCAGGCTTGAAGCATTGTTGAATTTCCAGACTGTCGTTTCTGAACTGACAGGCATGGAAATTGCCAATGCTTCTCTTCTCGATGAAGCGACGGCAGCAGCAGAAGCGATGATCATGCTATTTAACTCACGCTCCCGTGACGCCATCAAAAAGGGGGCAAACAAGTTCCTGGTATCTGACCGCTGCTTTCCGCAAACAATAGACGTGTTGAAGAACCGGGCTAAACCCTTAGGTATTGAGCTTTTGATTGAAGACCACCATCAGGCAGACCTTAGTGATGCCTTCTTTGGGGTCATGATTCAGTATCCAGACGGGTATGGACATATTGAAGACCATTCAGGCTTTGTTGAACAGGCAAAACGCGCTGATCTCCGGGTAGCTGTTGCGGCAGATCTGCTGAGTCTTACCATGCTTACCCCTCCGGGTGAGTGGGGTGCTGATGTAGTGGTAGGCTCATCACAAAGATTTGGGGTGCCGATGGGCTATGGAGGTCCACATGCGGCTTTCTTTGCCACCAGGGAAGAATTCAAACGTCAGGTTCCTGGTCGAATCATCGGTGTCTCCATCGACAAACAAGGGGCCAACGCCCTGCGTATGGCCTTGCAAACTCGCGAACAGCATATAAAGAGGGAACGCGCCACATCAAATATATGTACCGCGCAGGCACTTCTGGCATCTATGGCGGCCATGTATGCCGTGTATCATGGCCCAAAAGGGCTGCAACAGATCGCCCGGCACATCAATATCCTTACGGGTGTGCTTTCGCAGGAAATACAGCAATATGGTTATAAACAGCTTAATGAGAATTTCTTTGATACCATACTGATAGAAATGCCCGACAATGTGTATACTGATAGTATCCGGCAAATGGCAGAAGAACGGATGATGAACTTCAGATACATAGACCAAAAGCATATAGGGATAAGCCTGGATGAGACCACCACGCTCAATGATGTAAATGTTATGCTGGACGTTTTTGCCAGGGCGGCGACCAAAACCTTTCACACCTTTGTTTGCGACCCTGTTGAATGCGTGAAGATCACCACGATACCACCAAAACTCAGACGTAAGAGCGATTTTCTGACTCACGAGGTGTTTAACACCTACCACTCCGAAACTGATATGATGCGGTACCTGAAGAAGCTGGAAAACCGGGACCTCGCGCTGAACCGCACCATGATACCCCTCGGCTCGTGCACCATGAAGCTGAATGCAGCATCAGAGATGTTTGGCTTAAGCTGGCCTGAATTCAACAGCATCCATCCTTTTGTGCCTGCCAGCCAGGCCGATGGTTACCTGGAGCTGATCCGGCAACTGGAAAAAGACTTATGTGAAATCACGGGATTTGCCGCCTTGTCGTTTATGCCTAACTCAGGTGCCTCCGGTGAATACACCGGCCTCATGGTTATCCGGGCCTACCATGAAAGCCGGGGTGAATCACACAGAAATGTGACCCTGATTCCCTCCTCTGCCCACGGAACCAATCCGGCAAGTGCCGTTATGGCAGGGATGAAAGTGGTTGTAGTAACATGCGATGAGAACGGCAACATCGACATGAATGACCTTAAAGTGAAAGCAGAGCAGCATAAAGACAACCTGGCAGCCATCATGGTCACCTACCCGTCAACCCATGGAGTCTTTGAAGAGGAAATCCTGGAGCTCACCAGCGTCATCCATGAATATGGCGGACAGGTTTATATGGATGGGGCCAATATGAATGCCCAGGTGGGCCTGACCAATCCGGCTATTTGTGGTGCCGATGTGTGCCATCTGAACCTTCACAAGACCTTTGCCATACCGCATGGTGGCGGCGGTCCCGGCGTTGGCCCGATCGGGGTTGCCAGCCACCTGGTACAGTTCCTTCCCAACCATCCATTATTTAAAACTGGCGGCGAGAACGGCATACATGCCGTGGCAGCAGCACCATTTGGCAGTGCCCTGATCCTGACCATCACTTATGGATACATCAAATTACTGGGAGGCGATGGGCTTACAGAAGCTACAAAGGTAGCTATCCTGAGCACCAACTACCTGAAGAAAGCATTGGAGAACGATTATAAGGTGCTGTATACTGGTAAGAATGGATGGGCTGCCCATGAAATGATCCTCGACTGTAACCCATTCAAACGGCAAGTGTCGGTCGATGCCATCGACATTGCCAAACGATTGATGGACTACGGATTCCATGCACCCACCGTGGCCTTCCCTGTACCTGGAACACTGATGGTAGAACCCACTGAAAGCGAGCCCTTATCCGAGCTTAACAGATTCATTGAGGCCATGAAGTCTATCCGCAATGAAATAAGAGAGATAGAAGAAGGAAAGGCTGACCAGGAAAACAACGTAATAAAGAATGCTCCGCATACTGCAGAAATGGTAATCACCAGCAACTGGAACAAACCATACAGCCGGGAAAAAGCAGCCTTCCCCATGCCCTGGTCTAAAGAAATGAAGTACTTTACTCCGGTCACAAGAATAGACGATGCCTATGGCGACCGCAACCTGGTATGCACCTGCGAGCCTATCGAAAGCTACAGCACTGGACACTGATTCACAAGTCAAAAGGTCGGAAGGTCGAAGGTCGAAGGTCTGAAGGTCTGAAGGTCTGAAGGTCTGAAGGTCTGAAAGTCTGAAGGTCGAAGGTCGAAAGGTCGAAGGTCGAAAGGTCGAAGGTCGAAGGTCGGAAGGTCTATGCATCTGTAGGGGCGAAAAACCTTTCGCCCACGATTCAAAGTCATCGACAGTCTATAGAAATACCCATGACCAATGTCAACAAACAAATCTTTACGTGGTAAATTGTCTCGGCGTGACTTTACGCATCACTCGGCGTGACTCTGCGGTTAAAAAACCATGAGCCAGCGCCCTCTGCGAATAACTCGGCGTGACTCTGCGGTTAAAAAACCATGAGCCAGCGCCCTCTGCGAATAACTCCGCGGCACTCTGCGGTTAAAGTAACCTGGTAACCCGAAGCGAAGCGAAGATCCCGATTTATCAGGACGGCAACTTCGTAACTTTGTAAACTCACAACCCGTAACTCGCGTTCAGCAGACCGAAACTAGCTATCCTTCTGTTGCTGATACAGAAACCGTTTGATTTTTTTCGTGGGGGTCTTTTCGAAGGGTTCATCCTGTTCTTCAACAATGGCAACCTTTGAGAACCTATTCAGCCGTTCATTTACCCTCTGTTTGATTTCATTAAGACGATCAAACACCTTTTGCCGCGACTCTTCATACATTTGTTCTGCCGAGTCCTTCATGTCTTGATAGCTTTGGCCGGCTGATTCCCTGATCTCCTGATAGCTCTGGCCAGCCGACTCCTTAAATTCCTGATAACTTTTCTCTGCCTTGGTTTTCAGTTCATGGTAGCGCTGGTCTATATCTTCGTAATTCAGGTGTATTCTGGCCACCAGCTTGCCCTTAATTTCATATACCAATGATTCAAGAACCTGATGTTCACTATTGATAACAGCCTCAATATCTTCGGGATAAATATTCTCCCCGGAGGCACTGATGATAATATTTTTCAGGCGGCCTTTGATAAACAGATAGCCGTCCTCATCAAAATTTCCGAGATCACCTGTTTTAAACCACCCATCATCAGTAAACACTTCTTGTGTAAGTTCAGGCTCTTTGTAATAACCAATCATCACGTTGGGGCCTCTGGCAATGATCTCCCCTTCACCTGTTTGCGGGTCAGGGTTCAGGATTTTTATCTCCTGGTTGGGGAGGTTAAAACCGGTAGAACGATATTTAGTAATTTTAGGACCGCATCCGGCAAGAAGCGGTGAGGTTTCTGTCAATCCATAACCTATGGCATAAGGAAACCCTGCGTCCCTTAAAAACAATTCAGTGGCAGCGTCAAGCTTGGCACCACCAATGCCAAAGAAATGCAACTTGCCTCCAAAAGCTTTGTAAATCTTTTTACCAGCCATCTTATGAAAGAACTTACGGGCTGGCTTGAATTTGCCCAGTGTTCTCATTACAGGACTTCCTGTGAGCTTGGGTAATACCCTGTTCTGATATACCTTTTCGATGATTAACGGAACCGTAAGCATCATGGTGGGCTTTACCTTCTCCATGGCGGGGAGCAGAACAGCAGGTGTAGGCAGCTTGTCCAGGTAATATACCGAAGCTCCTGTCATAAAAGGGATCAGAAAGCCAATGGTGCACTCATAGGTGTGAGGCAAAGGCAGCACGGACAACAGCCTGTCTTCTACAGAAACAATTTGAATGCCGAGGGTGTTAACTGCATTGGAGAGTAGATTCCGGTGACTAAGCATCACCCCTTTGGGCGTGCCGGTAGTGCCTGAAGTATACAGAATTGCCGCGAGGTCTTCTTCCTGGGGATATGTAGCAGCATCTCTAACAGCAGCTTTGGCAGTTGGTTTTTGTCTGCTGGCAGGTGAAATGGTGCCACTAAGTTCCAAACTGCCCAGGCTGATTTCGCTCAGATCATCAAGCAGGATGGCTGCCTGAAGGGTTTCGGGCAGTTCCTGACGGATCTTATCTGCCTGTTTTTCACTTATGATGATGGTTTTTGCTTCGCTATGTGCAAGAATCTTAACAACCTCTGGAGTACTGAAATCAGTCAGTATAGGAACTATAACGGCTCCCATAGCAGTTACTGCAAGATAGGCAACCCCCCAGTTGGGCATATTCTGACTGAGCAGGGCAACACGATCTCCGTGTTGAACTCCTTGAGCCACTAAGAGTGACTGTAAGCTCTCTATCAACAATTTAACATCGCCATATGTCAGGGGTTCTTTACCGACAAACGACAAGGCAGGTCTGTCAGCATACAACTCCACGCTGTTTTCAAGCAGGGCGTGAAATGTGAGATGTTTAGGGATGTTCATGCTATACCTATTTGGGTACAAAGGTACGCTTTTTTAAGGGCTTTGCACTCACAAATAAATATAAACGAGCGTATAAGATTGTCTTACTGTGTTTCCCTGGATACTCCCTTATAATATTGAATAGGCTACCGCCAATCCTACGGTAACTACTGAGGCCATGACCATCAGTTTTATCAGGATGTTAAGGCTTGGGCCGGAGGTATCTTTGAATGGGTCTCCTACGGTATCTCCGACAACGGCAGCTTTGTGGTTTTCGGAGCCTTTGCCGCCAAGGTGGCCTTCTTCGATATATTTCTTGGCATTATCCCATGCCCCGCCGGCGTTAGCCATGAATATGGCCAGGGCAAAACCGCTGGTAATGGTTCCTACCAGCAAGCCGGTAACACCTGCCACACCAAAAATTAGTCCGACCACTACAGGGATCAACAAGGCAACGAATGAAGGCAACATCATCTCTCTCTGGGCAGCCTTGGTGGATATGGCAACGCAGCGGGCATAATCAGGTTCTGCTGTACCCTCCATGATGCCGGCAATTTCACGGAATTGCCGTCTTACTTCATCGACCATTTTCTGTGCTGCCCTTCCAACGGCATTCATGGTCATCCCACTAAAGAGAAAAACCGCCATGACACCCAGGAAAACGCCTACAATAACTTTTGGGTTCATCAGGTTGATCTCATAATGATAAATGAAGTCGATAAATGTGGCATGCTGAGCCTGCACGGCACCTTCCTTCCCGTTAATAGCAAATTCAGGCATATTTAAGAATTCGACAAACATGATCTTCACCTCTTCAATATAAGCGGCAAGTAATGCCAGAGCCGTCAGTGCTGCGCTTCCGATAGCGAACCCTTTGCCAGTAGCTGCGGTAGTATTTCCAAGGGCATCGAGGGCATCGGTACGTCGTCGCACTTCCGGACTAAGCTTACTCATCTCGGCATTTCCTCCGGCATTGTCGGCTATGGGTCCATAGGCATCAGTAGCCAGGGTAATCCCTAAAGTAGAAAGCATCCCGACGGCGGCGATACCGATCCCATACAGTCCATAGCTCAGGCCTGACACATGAAAAGAAAAGCCCGTGGCAAACAGATAAGACATGGTAATGGCTACGGCAATAATGGTAAGCGGTATAGATGCGGATATCAGTCCTGTTCCAATACCATTGATAATCACTGTTGCCGGGCCGGTAGTGCTGGCTTCGGCAATTTTTCGTGTGGGAAAGTAGGAGGAGGCTGTAAAAAACTCCGTGCTCTGGCCGATGGCTATACCAGCAAGAAGACCTGTCAGTATCGAGCCCCATATTCCTATATAGTTGGGAATATTCAACAGGTACAGGATGGCCAATGAGAACACCACGATAAGTGCTGCGCTGAAGTTTACGCCAAGGCCCAGCGCCTTAAGTAGTTTTTTCTGGGATGCGCCCTCATCGGTTTTCACCAGATAGATGCCAATGATAGATAAGATGATGCCAACGGCTGCGATCAGCATGGGGGCCATCACCACATTGATCGCTATGGCAGGCTGAGCAAGAAAGGCAGCAGCGCCAAGCGCAGCGGTGGCCAGTATGGAGCCACAGTAAGACTCATACAGGTCGGCACCCATGCCAGCCACGTCACCCACATTATCACCCACATTATCCGCTATAGTAGCCGGATTTCGCGGGTCATCCTCAGGTATTCCGGCCTCTATCTTTCCGACAAGGTCTGCCCCTACATCAGCAGCTTTGGTGAATATTCCCCCGCCAACACGTGCAAACAGGGCCTGTGTTGAGGCTCCCATCCCGAATGTCAGCATCGTAGTAGTAATGATCAGGAGATTATGTGTGCTTTCAGCTGCCGGGTATACCAGGTTCAACACAATAAACCAGGCTGAGATATCAAGAAGTCCTAAGCCAACAACAACAAGACCCATTACAGCACCACTACGGAAAGATACCTTCAGTCCCTCGTTCAACGAAACGCTGGCTGCCATAGCTGCGCGTGCTGAAGCATAGGTCGCCGTCTTCATCCCAATAAAACCAGCCAATGCCGAGAAAAAACCACCGGTGAGAAACGCAAAAGGCACCCAGGGATTCTGTACACCAAGGCCATATGCCATGAAACTGAATATCACTGTGATGGCCATAAACACAAGAAAAACTATTTTGTATTGCTGTCGCAAATAGGCTGCCGCTCCTTCCCGGACATGCAACGCAATTTTCCTCATCATAGCTGATCCTTCATCATAACCCAGCATTTGCTTAAAAAACACATACGCAAATACCAACGCCAGTATAGCACTGGCCGGTGCCAACCAAAATATAACAGGCATAATGACCTCCTTATTTTAATAGATTAATGAATGATGACCTTCGACCTTCGACCTTTGACATTCGGCTTTCGACATCTCAACATATGGAAACAAATTTATTAATTTATTTGGATTGACCACATACATAAAACTTAAAAATCAGTCGCTTTAAAACAGAGACCAGGCATGCTGTTGTAAAAAATTTATGTTATTTTTGTGACTGCTTCATAAAGCCAGGTGTTGAAAGATAGAAACTATCGAAACGATTGTCAAGATGAAGAAAATCAAACTGGAGATATTGGGAATTTCTTACAGTCAGTCGCAATCCGGCGCATATGCCCTGATACTGGGAGAGGCAGGAAAAAAACGCAGACTTCCGATCATTATCGGAAGCTTCGAGGCACAGGCTATAGCCATCGAACTGGAGAAGATGAAGCCCAGCAGACCTTTAACCCATGATCTGTTTAAAAATTTCGCCACCACGTTTAATATCGGCATCAAGGAAGTCATCATCTATAAATTCAGTGAGGGCATCTTTTTTGCCAAGCTGATTTGTTTCGATGGTGTCAAAGAAATGGAGATAGATTCAAGAACATCTGATGCGGTAGCCATCGCAGTGCGTTTTAAGTGCCCCATTTATACTTATGAGTCCATACTTAAAGCGGCAGGTATAGTTTTGCAGGATGAGAACGAGCCGCTCGACCCGGAAACCATATCGGAGGAGCCTGAAGAAAAAGAAGGAGCCTATGCATCATTTACCCTTGGTGAGCTGGAGGCCATGCTACTTGCTGCCATAGACGAAGAAGCATATGAAAAAGCATCCCGGATCCGGGATGAAATCAATATCCGGAAAAAAAAGAAATAATCCCCAACAACATGGTGCTACTTAATCGATTGTTATGGGTTGTGTGTCTTTTGGTCATACCCATTATGTTGCACGCAACCCAGGCTGACAGCCTGCAGGATCCTGCCATATTTAACAACATAGCAGAACCAGAGTTAAGCCAGGATGTTGGGTTGCAAGCTGAACCGGTTAACGTGGTTGACCATGAGGCAATTGAAGTACCTATTAAACCCGGACTTTCTGCAAGAAATCTTTTCAGAGGCTTGCTGGGTATGATCTCATTGATTGTTATTGCCTGGTTGTTCAGCACCAACCGCAGGGCTATCTCCTGGAAGGTGGTGGGTATTGGGCTTGGACTACAACTATTGCTGGCATTCAGCATATTGCAGGTTCCTCCGGTACAATACTTTTTCGAAATGATTGGAAAGATCTTTGTGGTGATCCTGGACTTCACAAAGGCCGGTTCAGAATTTCTCTTTGCCGGCTTTTTAGATATCGAAACGTATGGTTTTATTTTTGCTTTTCAGGTTTTGCCTACGATCATCTTTTTTTCAGCGCTCACAAGCTTATTGTTTTACCTGGGTATCATACAAAAAATCGTTTATGCACTGGCCTGGGCCATGACCAAAGCCATGCGGCTGTCGGGTGCAGAGAGTTTATCTGTAGCAGGAAATATCTTCCTCGGCCAAACAGAATCACCCCTGATGATCAAGGCATACCTGGCCAATATGAACAGGTCGGAGATCTTGCTGGTCATGACCGGAGGTATGGCCACCATGGCGGGAGGTGTGTTGGCAGCCTATATCAGTTTTCTGGGCGGCGACGATCCTGTTCAGCGACTGATCTTTGCCAAACACCTGTTGGCGGCATCCATCATGGCAGCGCCAGGCGCTGTGGTCATAGCCAAAATTCTTGTACCGCAGACCGAGTCTGTAGATAAAACCATGGAAATAAGCAAAGATCGTATCGGCAATAACATTCTGGATGCCATCTCCAATGGGACAACCGAAGGCCTTAAGCTGGCCGCCAATGTGGCCGCCATGCTTTTAGTTTTTATTGCTTTCATTGCCATGTTCAATTTTATCGTGGGAAAGATCGGATTGTATACCAACCTGAATGCCACCATAGCAGAAATGACCAATGGTCAGTATTCGCAGCTGTCGCTACAATTTATTCTCGGATACACATTTGCCCCTCTGATGTGGCTGATAGGCATCAGCCTGCCTGACATCACCCTCGCGGGGCGTCTGTTGGGTGAAAAGGTGATCATGACAGAGTTTATCGCCTATGTAAGCCTTGCAGAGCTCAAAGAAGCAGGCGCCTTTTCCGACCCAAAATCTATTATCATGGCTACCTACATGCTATGCGGGTTTGCCAATTTTGCCAGTATAGGTATTCAAATTGGAGGGATCGGCTCCCTGGCACCTAACAAGCGTGTGCTTCTCTCGCAATATGGCATGCGTGCCCTGCTGGGAGGCACCCTGGCCGCCCTCATGAGTGCTACCATTGTCGGGATCATCCTGGGATAAAGCCATAAACTTTGGTTTTCTTTCATGTTTCGATTACTTTTGAATTAAGTAAGTGCATCAACAATACCTCATTATAATTCCATGCAGCAATACCATCAGTTAATGGCTCATGTGCTTGAGCACGGCACCCGGAAAGATGATCGCACCGGCACAGGTACCATCAGCGTTTTTGGCTATCAGATGCGATTCGCCCTCGACAAAGGCTTTCCGCTCGTAACCACCAAAAAGCTTCATCTCAGATCCATCATACATGAACTCCTGTGGTTTCTCATAGGGAATACCAACATTGCGTATCTGAAAGAAAACGGGGTAAGCATCTGGGACGAATGGGCCGATGAACATGGTGATCTTGGCCCGGTGTACGGTGCACAGTGGCGTAGCTGGCAAAGTGCTGCCGGCCCCATCGATCAAATAAGTCAATTGATAAAACAGATAAAAACCAACCCTGACTCGCGGCGACATATGGTGAGTGCCTGGAATGTCGGCGAGATTGAGAAGATGGCATTACCACCATGCCACATCCTGTTTCAGTTCTATGTAGCAAACGGAAAGCTCTCTTGCCAGCTATACCAGCGCAGTGCAGATATATTCCTTGGCGTACCCTTTAATATAGCTTCTTACGCATTGTTTACCATGATGATAGCACAGGTCTGCGACCTTCAACCCGGCGATTTTGTCCATACCTTTGGTGATGCCCACCTGTATTTGAATCATCTGGATCAGGCCCGCTTACAATTAAGCCGCGAGCCAAAACAGCTTCCAGTCATGCATCTTAATCCCACAATAAAAAACATATTTGATTTCCGGTATGAAGATTTTACACTTGAGGGTTACGAGCCACACCCCCATATAAAAGCGCCTGTGGCGGTGTAGAAATAAGGTCGAAAAGTCAAAAGATCGAAAGGTCGGAAGGTCGGAACCCTTTTTGACTTTTCGACATTCAGACATTCAGACATTCAGACAATTTTAAACATATGAAACTATTTCTGATTGCGGCTGCAGCCAATAACAATGTAATAGGCAATAACAATCAGTTGATCTGGCATATGCCGGCTGATTTGAAGCACTTCAAGGATCTCACCATGGGGCACACCCTGATCATGGGCAGGAAGACATTTGAATCGCTGGGTACTCCTTTGAAAGGCCGGACTACCATCGTATTAAGCAGGAAAAAGGATTACGATGCGAAGGGGTGCCAGGTGGCACATGACCTTTCTGACGCATTGAAGTTGGTAAAGGGAGAAAAAGAAGTCTTCATTGCGGGAGGCTCTCAGATTTATGATCAGTCGATGAATTTACATCAATCACGCCGTATTTATCTTACCAGGATATTTGCCAGTTTCGATGGTGATGCTTATTTCCCTGAGATTGATCCCGCTCAATGGGAGCTTATTGAGCGAACAGACCACCAACCTGATGAAAAGAACAAGTATGCCTACTCATTCCAGACGTACAAGAGGCGTCTAAGGTGTAAATAGATGACTATCAGGTTTTTTGCTGTTGTTTTCGTGCTGCCGGGAACAACACGTTATTCAGTATAAGTCTGTAGGCAGGTGAATTGGGAAACAGGTTCAGGTCTGTTGGCGGATCACCAACGAAATGCCGGTAATCTTCCGGGTCGTGGCCGCCCAAAAAGGTGAAGGTGCCATTACCTAAGGTTCCATGAATATATCTTGCTTCAGACTTGGCCCTGGTTTCTGCCATGATCGTTACCGTGGGCTTTATGACGGCATTCCGGAAGGCTGTTGTTTGACCCATAAATCCTTTGATCACTGTTTCATGATTTTGTGTCAGCATGGTGGGGATGGGATCCCACTTGGCTGAAAATTCAAACAGGGTAAAAAAGTCTGTTCGTTCATCGCGCCCTGTTTTAGGCACGTCGATGTTTGATTTCTCATAGATGGTGGGATCGGTTATCACCATAAAATTCTGAAACGCGAAAGTACGGCTGAAGTCAAGCTTTTCCTGTGCATTGGGTTCAACAGGGTCACCATCATACACCTGATGCAATATATCGATACCTTCTGCAGCCAGGGCGATATCAATACTTTCCGGGGCAGAACACATGGCAAACATATATCCACCACCGGCAACAAAGTCCCTGATTTTTTTCGCCACATCAAGTTTCATATGAGACACCTTACTATATCCCATTCTTCGTGCCATTTCCTGTGCAAGCCTTACTTCCTCTTTGTACCAGGGGTGATTCTGATAGGCAAACCAGAACTTGCCGAACTGACCGGTAAAATCTTCATGATGGAGGTGTAACCAATCATAAAGCGGCAGAACGCCAGACAACACTTCTTCATCATAAACCACATCATAGGGAATCTCGGCAAAGGAAAGGGCCAATGTCACTGCATCATCCCACGGAAGGCTGTTTGGCGGAGAATAGACAGCTATGCGTGGCACCTTATGCAGGCGTATTTCATCCATGTTTACCTCTGGGTCGGATATCTCTCTGAGGATGCCAGCTGCCTGCACATCAGCAATGATCTGAAAGGAAACGCCCCGTATGACCAGCTCCTGCTCAAACTCAGGATGATGGTCGAACATAAAACTTCCACCGCGGTAATTCAGCAGCCAGCTTATTTCAACATCATAGGTAAGCACATAATAGGCAATTCCATATGCTTTCAGGTGATTACGCTGTGAGCCGTCCATCGGCACCAATATTTGTGCCCCATAAGACCATGCGCTTGCAATAGCGATCAGGCATGTAACAAGAAACTTTTTCATAAACATATTTGGTTATCCTATTATAAAGATAACGATTATTTACACAAAATGTTTTAGGAATAACGCCGCACCAGGCTGCAGACAAATCCGAAGTTTTACAAAAAAAACAAAGTTTTATAGGGCAATGGCATCATGCAGGCTAGAAAGGCACGTCATCATCATCCATATCGTTCATTCGTGAGGGCATGGTCATAATTTTCGATCCCTGATCGAACGAGTCAGATGGTTTCAGGTCTGAGGCTAAATCATATTCACCGGAGTCATAATCTGCAAACTTGGCAAAGCGGTCGATAAACCTCAGGGGCACTTCACCGAGGCTTCCGTTACGATGCTTTGCGATGATCAGCTCTGCCATTCCTATAGTGCTGTTACCTTGCTCATCTTCGGTAATCTTGTAATATTCTGGTCTGTATATAAACAGTACCATATCGGCATCCTGTTCAATGGCTCCGGATTCGCGCAAATCAGACAGTATTGGTTTTTTCGAACCGCCACGGGTTTCTACTGCCCTGCTTAACTGGGAAATGGCAATAACCGGAATTTCCAATTCTTTAGCGAGGCTTTTCATGGAGCGGGAAATATTACTGATCTCCTGTTCCCGGTTACTACGATTATCAGTACCTGTCGACATTAATTGCAGGTAGTCGACAATGACCATCTGGATATTGTGTTGTGCTTTCAGTCTGCGGCATTTGGCCCTTAGCTCGAAAATAGACAGAGCGGGGGTATCATCGATAAACAAGGGTGCATCTGTAAGGGTATTGATCCGAGCGTTTAGCTGCTCCCATTCATACTGTTCCAGTTGTCCACGCTTCAGTTTGTTGGCATCAAGTTCAGCTTCACTGGATATTAAGCGTGTAACCAATTGCACACCCGACATCTCAAGTGAAAATATGGCGATAGGTTTTTTAAAGTCTACGGCCATATTTCTGGCCATGGTAAGGACAAATGCCGTTTTACCCATACCTGGTCTGGC
>SKYG01000338.1 GCA_007128045.1 Bacteroidales bacterium
ACGAGACACAATTTATCGACGTCGTTGCTATTAAACTGTTCAGCCGTCCGACTGTAAGACTGTTCGACTGTTTGACCTTTGACCTTCGACCTTCGACCTTTGACCTTTGACCTATACTAAAAACCATGAACGAATTACAAAACGCATCCACCATCGCCCTGCGCGATTGCATGGGTCTACAGGAGGCAGAGACCCTTTTGATCGTTACCGATGAGATAAAGCGGGAGATCGGACTGGCCCTGCATGAAGCAGGGAAAAGCCTTTGCAGGGAGTCAGTACTGGTGGAGATGCCGTCGCGCGAGATCAACGGGCAAGAGCCTCCGGAGATGGTTGCCATGATGATGCAGCAAGTCGATGTGGTGGTATGCCCCACTGCTAAGTCGCTCACCCATACCAACGCACGCCGCAATGCGGTGAAGCTGGGCGTCAGGGTGGGCACCATGCCCGGAATAAGCATCGACACCATGGTGCGCTGCCTGAGTGCTGATTACGAAAAGATCATCCGGCTCACCGAATCTATTGCCAACAAGCTGGCAGGGGTGTCTGTCATCAGGGTGACCACCCAAAAGGGTACCGACATATCGATGCCGGTAAAAGGCAGAAAGATCATTCCCAGCACCGGAGTACACAGAAACCCGGGCGACAGCGGCAACCTGCCTTCCGGCGAGGTTTACCTGGCACCCTGGGAAGGTCAGTCTAACGGAACGGTGGTGATCGACGGGTCGATGGCCGGGCTGGGCATGCTCGAAGAACCCATAACCATTAACGTGGTAAATGGCTATGCGGAAGAGATCCGGGGCGGGCACCAGGCACAAAAGCTGATCGACATACTCGACAAATCAGGCCGCGACGCCAGGGCCGTGGCCGAGTTTGGCATAGGCACCAACTACAAAGCCATCCTCACCGGCATGATTCTGGAAGATGAGAAGGTGCTCGGCACCATACATATCGCGTTTGGCAACAACCTGACCATGGGAGGTAACATCTCGGTAAACAGCCACCTCGACGGACTGGTAACCAAACCAGACGTATACTTTGATGATGCGCTGATCATGGAAAAGGGGGAAATGATTTTTTAAAAAAAATCATTTGTTGAGTTGTTGAGTTGTTGAGGGTTGAGGTGTTACGGGTTGCACCCGTCATCTCGAACGCAGTGAGAGATACCCTACAGATCGAGGATTACCTGGTTACCTTTCGACCTTCAGACTTTCAGACCTTCAGACTTTCAGACCTTCAGACTTTCAGACCTTCAGACTTTCAGACCTTCAGACAATTTATAAACACATGACACAGACTATCAGTAAAAAGGCCCGATTTGAATACGTACTGGACTATTTTTCCACCCACCAGCCGGTTGCAGAAACGGAACTGCATTACAAGGATCCTTATCAGCTGCTTGTAGCGGTGATCCTGTCGGCTCAATGCACCGACAAGCGTGTGAACCAGATCACACCAGCACTGTTCGACAAATTTCCCACCGCCGAATACCTGGCCACGGCATTGCCGGAAGAGGTGTTTGCCCTGATACGGTCGTGCTCTTATCCGAACAGCAAGACACAAAACCTGATCGGCATGGCAAAGATGCTTACTGAAGTCTATCAAGGGATCATACCTGATGACGTGAAAGAGCTCATGAAGCTTCCTGGAGTGGGGCGAAAAACCGCCAATGTGATCGCCTCAGTGATCTATAATAAGCCTGCCCTCGCTGTCGACACCCATGTGTTCCGTGTGGCCGCACGTATAGGCCTAACCACCAATGCCAAAACACCCCTGGAAACAGAAAAGCAACTGCTGAAATATATACCTGAGCACCAACTCGCCATCGCACATCATTGGCTCATCCTCCACGGAAGATATATATGCCAGGCCCGCAAACCCAAATGCAGCGAATGCCCGCTTACACAGGTCTGTAAATTTTTTTTGCAAAAAAATTGTTGAATTGTTGAGTTGTTGAACTGTTGAATCGATATGAGCCGGTGGTTGGATAAAAAAAACATTTGATTGAACAAGTAATATTTCATCAATGTTTATATTAAGTATATGCAAAATTCGAATTCATACTAATTCATAATCAAACAACTCAACGATTCAACAGTTCAACAACTCAACAATCATTAACAATGGCTACATTAAAACCAGGCGATAAAGCGCCTTCATTCAGCAGTAAAGACCAGGATGGAAACACCATCAACCTCGATGACTTCAAAGGAAGCAAGCTGGTAATCTATTTCTATCCCAAAGATAACACCCCAGGGTGTACCGCACAGGCATGCGACCTGAGAGACAATTACGAACACCTGCTTAAAAATGGATATAAGGTATTGGGTGTAAGCGCCGACAGTGAAAAATCACATCAGAAATTTATTTCAAAATACGACCTTCCCTTTCCGCTGATCGCAGACACAGATAAAGAAGTGCTTAAAGCCTATGGCGTATGGGGACCCAAAAAATTCATGGGCAGGACCTATGATGGCATCCATCGTACCACCTTTGTGATTGACGAAAACGGCCTCATCAGTGAAGTGATAGAAAAGGTAGATACAAAAAATCACACCTCCCAGATCATCAAGTAACCGCAGCCCTAAACCTAAACCTTAAACCATAAACCATCAACCCTAAACCGTCCTCCAATGAACAGCGTACTAAAAGAACTTGAACCACAGGCCCTATGGAGAATCTTCGAAGAGATATGCAGCATCCCCCACCCTTCCAAACATGAATCCCGTATCATCGACTATGTAAAGTCGTTCGGAGAGAAGCTCGGGCTTGAAACCTTGGTTGATGATGTGGGCAATGTAGTAATCAAAAAGCCGGCCACTCCTGGCATGGAAGACCGAAAAACTGTTGTGTTGCAGAGCCATCTCGACATGGTACCGCAAAAAAATAACGACACGGTTCATGACTTCCTTAAAGATCCCATCCAGCCTGTTATTGACGGAGAGTGGGTCAGGGCCAACGGCACCACCCTGGGTGCCGATAATGGCATCGGCGTTGCCGCCGCTATGGCGGTTCTGGAAGCCAACGACCTGGTACACGGACCATTGGAATGTCTGTTTACCATCGACGAAGAAACTGGCATGACAGGTGCTTTCGGACTGAAACCCGGCTTGTTGGAAGGCGATATCCTGATCAACCTGGACTCCGAAGATGAAGGGGAGTTATATATCGGCTGTGCAGGAGGTATCGACACGAACGCTGTGTTTAGCTTTAGCCAGGAGCAGGTTCCAAATGATGTTGCAGCCTATTCTATCGAGGTGAAAGGCCTCAGGGGAGGTCACTCCGGGCTGGATATCCACCTTGGAAGAGGCAATGCCAACAAGCTGTTGAACCGCTTGCTATGGCAGGCAGGCAGAGAGTGCGGATTGCGGCTGGCTTCTGTCGAAGGGGGCAGTCTGAGAAACGCAATACCCAGAGAGGCTTCTGCTGTGGTAGTGGTACCGAAAGATCACATTGCAGCATTTGAGGCCCTGTATGAAAAACTGCAGCAAGATATCAAAAAAGAATTGTCGGCGGCCGACCCGGGTTTTCAAATGATCCTTACCAAAACATCCAAACCGGAATTCGTAATGGATAATGACAGCATGAGTAGCTTCTTCAATGCCATATATGCCTGTCCCAACGGAGTGATCCGGATGGTTACCGAGATGCCTGAAATCGTCGAGACCAGCACCAACCTGGCCATTATCGCATCGGGTAAAAACACGATAGAAGTATCCTCCCTGCAGAGAAGCTCTGTAGATTCAGCGAAAGAAGACTTGTGTAATATGCTACGTGCAGTATTCGAACAAGCCGGTGCAGAGGTAGCACATGAAGGGGCATACCCGGGATGGAAGCCCAATGTTGAATCGCCCATCCTGAAAACCATGAAAGAAGTATACCGGAACAAATATGGAAAGACCCCTGAACAAAAGGTGATCCATGCCGGATTGGAATGTGGCCTGCTGGGTGGTGTGTACCCAAACCTCGACATGATCTCTTTCGGGCCAACCATCAGAAATCCACACTCTCCCGACGAGAAGGTTAAGATCGGCACCGTAGCCAAGTTCTATACCTTCCTCACAGAAACACTCCGGAGCATACCGGCTTAAGGCCTGGCAGTTTAGCCCTGAGTAATGAGCACTGAGCGTTGAGCATTGAGCGTTGAGCATTGAGCG
>SKYG01000014.1 GCA_007128045.1 Bacteroidales bacterium
GCGTCGTATTGAGTCTGTTTGGTGTGGCTATGATGATTGGAAGGTTTCTGACTTCCATGATTAAGAATTTAACTGCTATAGGTCCAAAGGTTATTGTTACCTTGTCTGTGGCTTCACTGGTAGCTATCCTGATTATGCTTTTTGCAAACAGTCCGGCTATCGGCATTGTTGCTGTAGTGCTTGCAGGTCTGGCTTTTGCACCTATATTTCCGACAATTGTTGGTGTTACATTCAGTAAATTCGAACCTGGATTGTACGGAAGTATCTTTGGCATTATCTTTTCTGCCGGATTGCTTGGTGGTACGCTTATACCAAATATAGTAGGAAACCTGAGTGTTGGATCAACAGTACAGCACAGCCTTCTGATACCGGCAATTATGGCAGGTATCTTAATAGCTGTAGCATTGTTTATTGGGAAAGTGGGCACTCAAAAAGCGAAATAGTACTTTATTTACATTTGAATTGGTATATTTGGTGCAGGAGCTTTGCCGGCATTCGAATCGTAGTTCATTTTTTAGCACATTGTCAATCAAGTTTTTTGATACAGCAAATTGAATACATATAACATCAAGGTCTTTTTGTAAATCGGCTGGTGTTTGCTTGCCGAGTGCCTGGAATGGCTGTAAGGTCGGTGTGGATTCTTTTCAACCCTTGTTTTTCAGTATCTTCTTTCCTCATCAATTTCTTAACTATATTACGCAAAATAATCTACAATAATTAAATATATGGGCATCCCGATGGTAATATTGAAGGGAAATGTTACGCCTAGGGCCATGGGTAAATACAGGCCAGGGTCGGATTTGGGTGCAGCAAGCTTCATGGCTGCCGGAACGGCAATGTATGAGGCACTGGCGGCAAGTACTGCAAAGAGGAATCGGTTGCCTGGGTCAGATGTAACAAATTGACTGATGATTGCCACCACACATCCATTTATTGCCGGAATGAAAATGGCGAAGAGAGTAACGAACCATCCATATTTGAGAAATGCTGAAAACCTTCTTGCAGTAACCATTCCCATTTCTAAAAGGAAGATAGCCAGAAACCCTTTGAAAATGTCGGTGGTAAAGGGCTTGATGCCTTCGGCCTGTTTTGCGTCGGCTATGATACCAATCATTAAGCTACCCATAATCATTAGCACGCTGCCATTGGTGAAGGCGTGATGAATAATCGTTTTTAGCTTCACTTTTTGGCGGCCTTCTCTTTCTTTGTTAAATAGCATCAACAATATTACCCCTACTATGATTGCAGGAGATTCCATCATTGCCATTACCGCCACCATATGCCCCCCCGAGCTAATATTTTGCATTTCTAAAAATGAAATGGCTGCCACAAAGGTTACTGCACTTACCGAACCATAAGCGGCAGCAGCAGCAGCGGCATTGCTGATACTTAGTCTCCTTTTGAGTATAAAAAATGTGTAAATAGGAATAAGCGATGCCAATGCCAGCCCAAAAATGAGTGAATATAATATTTCACTGTTAAACCCGCTAATGGCCAATTCTTGTCCGCCTTTAAACCCAATGGCAAACAACAGATAAAGCGAAATAAACTTGCTGCTGTTGGCCGGTATTTCCAGATCGCTTTTTAAGCTTGTGGCCACTATTCCTAACACAAAAAATAATAGTACAGGGTTGGTGATGTTGTTGTACAAAATTTGGAATTCCATGACTTATTGGTTACTTAATTCATTTGATTTTATTCTCATATTTTCAGGGTGCAAGCTTACACAACGTATTTCATAAGTTTTTATTTAACTTTGCAATGTTCAGTATAAAAATATTTTATGAACTACACGCTTAACCAGTTAAGGATTTTTCTGAAAGTGGCACAAACTTTAAGCATTACTAAGGCAGCCAATGAATTACACCTAACTCAGCCTGCTGTTTCTATTCAGCTAAAGAATTTCCAGGGTCAGTTTGACATTCCGTTGATAGAAGTTATTAACAGAAGAATATATCTAACCGATTTTGGCAAAGAGATAGCCGAGGCAGCTGAGAAAATCCTTGCCGAAGTGTATGCCATTAATTTTAAGTTACATGCCCACAAAGGACAACTTACTGGTAAGCTTAAGGTTTCAGTTGTTTCAACAGGTAGTTACATAGCACCATATTTTATTGTCGATTTCATTAAACAACATCAGGGTGTTGAGTTGCAGCTTGATGTTACTAACAAGGAACAGGTAGTAAATAGCCTTGAAAGAAACGAAGTAGATTTTTCTTTAGTAAGTGTTTTACCTGCAAATATGAGCATTGACAAAGTTGAACTGATGCAGAATAAATTATTTGTAGTTGGCAACTATGACGAAAAATTTGGAGATAAAGTACATAACAAATATATATTTGAGGATATTCCGCTCATTTATCGAGAACAAGGCTCAGGCACAAGGCATGTTATGGAAAATTTCATTAAGAAGAATTACCTCCCCGTAAAAAAGAAAATGGAGCTTACCAGTAATGAAGCAGTAAAGCAAGCATTAATAGCTGGCTTGGGTTATTCAATTATGCCGATTATCGGGTTAAAAAATGAATTGGAGAACAGTCAGCTGCAAATTATTAAGGTAAAAGGGTTTCCAATAAAATCAACATGGCATTTAATATGGTTAAAGGATAAAAAGCATTTGCCTGTAGCTTCAGCTTACTTAGCGTACATTAAAAAAGAAAAACAAAGAATTATTAACGAAAAATTCGAATGGTTAAATAAATATTAAACTATTTTTATGGGCTAATAGAATTTTAGTAATGAGGGTCCTGGGTGATGCGCGAAAACTTGAAGAAGACTTCCATTTATAAGGAGGTAAACAAAACGGGAAAGGCATACCCGTTTGTGAACAAAAAGTGTCTGAAACAATCTTTCCAATACAAAACCATCATTGCAGAGGATCATCATAAGCACAAAAACCTGCAATATGTCAAAGAACGTTCGTTTAATCTCTTCTTAGAAACCACCAAAAACCGCCGATAAGTACATAGCAATTTCCTTGCCTTGGGATGCGATGCATCGAGCTTGTCGAGATGTAGTTCAACAACTTGTGCTGAGCTACGTCGAAAGTATGGACTCATCGCTGGGTTCCTGAAAAATCGGGACAGGCATTGCAGACCGCTCAGAGTCCTATTTATTGGCGTCTCGTGTCTTATTCGTCTAACTCAAGGATTATTCTCAGATTCTCTTTGACCTTACTAGAAATGTCGTTAGGTACTTTCCCAATTTTATTTATTAATCTCTTGTTGTCAATAGCCCGAAGCTGGTCAATCATTATTGCACAATCTTCTTTTACCGATGCAACACCTTTGGTTAGGTTTACCCTAAGTATTTTACTTTCTGCTTTTACATTCGTAGTTAATGGACAGATTAATGTGGATGGGTGGACCTTATTTAATAGATCAGTTTGAACAACAAGAACTGGCCGGGTTTTGCCAGCTTCAGTGCCAAACCTGGGATCAAGGTTTGCAAGCCAAATTTCAAACTGTTTAGCTGTCATTATCTTCCAGTTTTTCGAACTCAGAGAGAATGGTCATAGAATCCTCATTAACGATTTTTGATTCAATTACTAATTGGTTAGCAATAAGTTTTCTTCTTTGAAGACGATTATAATAGCTTATAGCCTCGTTGATATAGCGATTTCTTGGCTTTTTAATTTTTTCTAAAAGCTGCTCGGTTTCTTTATAAACAACTTCGTCGAGTTTGAGAGAAAGTGTTTTCATCTTTTTTCTAGTTAGTATACCACAAATGTATATACTAATTCGGAAATATCAAAGTAAGAGTACCTCTTTCCAGGCATGGACGCTAACGTTCCGCGTGTATGAGGAGTGGCGGAATAGGGGGTACTTTCCTGTCGAAACGCACCGACCAAATTGCGGAGCAGAATGCTTCATAAATCAGAACGAAAACCGCCATTACTCATACACGATGTTGCACTAAATCCCATCCCGCTTACGCGGGACGGGATAGTAGCGTTGTGCTGACTTTTTCGTACAAGTGATTACATATAAACTTAATCATTAGTACGATGGAAACACAAACAAAGCTACGGAAAAAATCAATTACTGTCGTTGAAACAGCAAATCACCCTCATTGAGTGATTTCAAATTTGCAGTTTATGGACTTCGCTATTGTTACCGTTTGCTTGGTATTGGAGACAAGATTGTTAAA
>SKYG01000325.1 GCA_007128045.1 Bacteroidales bacterium
TCACCACCGTATTGTTTATTTTCGTAGGATGGGTTCCCGCCAGATCAAGCAACCCAAAGCTGACTCCCAACAGCAATACCTTGTCGCCCGAACCTGCCAAGCTGACAAGCTTCTCAGACAAAGCCTGGAAGTCGTCGAGATAGAACCCACTGTCAGGATGCTCACTCTGCCTGATCAGGTCATCCACCATAAATACCAGCGATGAGCCGTCACGCTCCAGGTAGGAAGGCAACAAGGCCAATATGCAATATTGCGCTGGTTCACCATAGAAGCGACGGAACCCTTCAGAAAAGCTGCGTCTGTACAATGCCAGATCCTTAATATAATGTTTTGAGAGGTTGGCAAACATTGCGTTATGGTTGTCAGCACCGGAACCAATTTCAGAATGGCTTTGCGATGTCGTTGTTCCGCTGCTGTAAAATACAGCCTCTTCCTCCCCCGGGAAGGAAACCACTTCATGTGATTTAAACATCTCCACCGGTAAAAAGGGAATGTACGTTACATTTTCAACATTCGCAGGGGTGCGTCTTAACGCGTCACAAAATTCTCTGTACACCACATTGTGGCTGTACTGAAACGTAAACACCTCCATTGCCAGGGTATGAAATGCCCTGGCACTATCGATGGAAAATATCCTGTTAATAATATTGCTCTTCGTCATTGATTCTTTATTCAGGTAACCCTCGATCTGTAGGGGGTCTCTCGCTGCGCTCGAGATGACAGGGTGTTATGAACCCGCAACCCATTGTGGACACCAAGCCCTGTCCATACAGCGTTCCTCTGCGAATCACTCTGCGTTCTTAGCGGTTATCCCCTGGTAACCTGGCAACGGGCGACCACAAGGGTCGCCCCTACGGATAACGACCCGTAACCCTTTAACCCCGTAACAAAGTAACGATTATTTATGTAAATTTGCCATGAACTTATTAAAAACCATCCCTAGTGATGTTGAATGCCAACCTCGATCCAGACAAGGAGAAATTAAGTCCCGCAGAACGTGCCTTTGAGCAGGTCTTGCGACCGGGCAGCTTTTCCAGCTTCACGGGTCAGCACAAGGTGGTGGAGAACCTGAAGGTGTTTGTTGGTGCTGCACGCAAGCGGGAGGAGGCCTTGGACCATGTCTTACTGCATGGGCCTCCGGGGCTTGGCAAGACCACCCTGGCACATATTATCGCCAATGAGATGGGGGTAGGCATAAAGGTTACGTCTGGGCCCGTTCTCGACAAACCGGGCGACCTTGCCGGATTGCTGACAAACCTCGAACCACACGATGTGATCTTTATTGATGAGATACACCGGCTGAGTCCGGTTGTTGAAGAGTACCTGTATTCGGCCATGGAGGACTTCAAGATCGACATCATGATAGAAACCGGTCCCAACGCACGAAGCGTGCAGCTAAGCCTGAACCCGTTTACCCTTATTGGCGCCACGACCCGTTCAGGGCTGCTCACCTCCCCACTCAGGGCACGGTTTGGAATAAATTCCAGACTGAATTATTATGATGCCGCCTTGCTAAACCAGATCATCAAACGGTCGGCAGGGATACTGAAAGTGAAGATCACTGAAGAAGCCTCAAAGGAGATTGCCGGCCGCAGCCGGGGCACTCCCCGTATCGCCAATGCCCTTCTCAGGAGGGTCAGGGACTTTGCCCAGATGAAAGGAAACGGTTCGATCGACATGGACATCGCGTTGTACGGACTCGACGCCTTGAATGTTGACAAGTACGGGCTGGATGAGATGGATAACAAGATTCTGCTGACCATCATCGACAAATTCAAGGGAGGCCCGGTGGGACTGTCCAATGTGGCTACCTCTGTGGGTGAAGACCCGGGTACGATCGAGGAAGTGTATGAGCCCTACCTGATTCAGGAAGGCTATATCATGCGCACCCCAAGAGGCCGGGAAGCCACAGAAATAGCCTACAAACACCTTGGACGCATTAAGAAAACCTCGCAGAACTCGCTTTTTGATTAATGTGTATTTGAATGGTTCGTATTATGCAGGCTCAATTAGCGCAAGACCATTTATCCGGACAAATAAAACAAAAAGCCATCGAGTTGGGTTTCACCGCCTGCGGTATTGCCAGTGCCACCAGGCTGGTCAGCTACGAAGACCGGTTTAACCGGTGGCTTGACGATGGGTTGCATGGCAGCATGGCCTATATGGAGCGCAACAAAGAGAAACGTCTCGACCCCCGGGAGCTTATGCCAGGGGCCAAATCAGTGATCGTAGTGGCGCAAAACTATGTCCCGGAAACGGCGAGTAAGGAACAGCTCAAGGTCTCAACATATGCTTATGGCAAGGATTACCATTATGTGATCAGAGATAAGCTGACCCTGATGATACAGTATCTTCATGAGTTGGTGCCAGGCACAGAAAGCCGGGGGTTTACAGATTCCGCGCCTGTTTTGGAGCGGGCCTGGGCGGTTGAAGCCGGGTTGGGATGGACCGGCAAGAATGCCTGTCTGATCATTCCCAAAAAAGGAAGTTTCTTTTTTCTGGCAGAGGTCATCACCACTATGAAACTTGAACCTGACATCCCCTTTACCAGGAATCACTGCGGCAGCTGTACCAATTGTATGGATGCCTGCCCTACCAGGGCAATCATCAGCCCGGGCCGGATCGACGCCCGCAAATGCATCTCCTACCTGACCATAGAACACAAAGAGACCATCCCACACGACATAAAAAAAATTGGACAGGGATGGATATTCGGATGCGACATTTGCCAGGATGTTTGCCCGCATAACCGCTTTTCAACCCCGGCCAACGAGCCGGCATTCACGCCCCTGAACAATATGCACCAGTGGCCAGACGATCAATGGCGGAACCTTGAAAAAAGTGACTTTAAAAAAATCTTCATTAAAGGGAGTTCCGCAATAAGCCGCATCAAATATGAGAAGCTAAAAAGCAATATGCCCGACTGAGGCAGCAAAACGTCTCCCTACCGCAGCTTCAGACTATCAATAAGCATTTCGGGCACACGCTCTTTGCGCTCCTGAATAAATTCAGCAAACTCCTCTTCAGTAAAACCGCGCTTGTCCATCACGAGTAACTTGATGGCAAACGGGAACGCTATAAGCGACAACATATCTACATAAAATTGCGTGGGATCTGTTCTTCGGATGTTTCCCTTTTTCCCTTCTTCGATGATTTGCTGGGCAAACGTATCTGTGCTATACAGGCTGCTTATTGCTTTCATCTCGGTAATTCGCTCGCGGCTGCGATGAAGTATAGACATTACAAAAGATACCAGCAAGGGGTTTTCCGACAACATATCGATATATACGACAACATATTGGCGTACCTTTTCTTCCAAGCCCAGATCACTGTCGAGTATCTTTATCAGCTTCCGGGTATTTTTCTTCACCAGCTGAGAAAAGATGGCGTCAAATAAATTTTCCTTGCTTCGAAAATAGTAGTTCATTAAGGCAAGGTTAATATCTGCCTTGGTGGCGATCTCACGCACACTGGTGCGGTCAACGCCCTTCTCCAGAAACAGCTCAGTGGCTGCATCGAAGATTTTCTGCTCTGTGGTTTTATTCTTTGTCATCTCATAGTGTATTTGATATCAAATATAAATATAATTACTTTTGCGTTTTAAACATAGTTTAAAATAATGCGACATTTCTTTTTCAGACACCAGCCTCTGTTGTTAAGTATCGCAACAGGCATACTGTTAGCGTTAAGTTGGCCGGCAAGGGGAATACCCCTGCTGGCATTTGTGGCATTGGTGCCTTTATTGTGGGTAGAAGACCATTTTCACGCTGAACGTAAGCACTCCCGTTTAACAAGAATGTTTGTTCATGCCTGGCTGGCATTTTTTGTATTCAACCTGTTAACCACCTGGTGGATCATGTTTGCCACCATTCCAGGCATGCTGGTAGCTGTATTGTTGAATCCGGTGTTTATGGCGATCCCCTGGGTTGTTATGCATGCCTCCAGAAGGGTGCTCCCGGGAAACCAGGGACAGGCGCCACTGCTGATACTATGGCTGTCGTTCGAATACCTGCATGCCATATGGGATCTGAGCTGGAGCTGGTTAGACCTGGGCAATGTGTTTGCCACCACACCATATCTGGTGCAATGGTATGAATACACTGGAACAGCAGGAGGAACGAGCTGGGTGCTGATAACCAA
>SKYG01000166.1 GCA_007128045.1 Bacteroidales bacterium
ACCTTCAAACATTTTTATATGAAAAAAGTATTGGTTACCGGTGCGGCGGGTTTTATCGGGTTTCATACCGTAAGGGCGTTGTTGCAGGCGCATTACCGGGTGGTGGGCTTAGACAGCATCAACGACTATTACGATGTGGAACTTAAATTTGCCAGGCTTGAGGAGTCGGGCATAAGGCGTGATGCCATCGGGTGGGGGAAGAAGGTAAAGAGCAGGCATTTCCGTTACTACCAGTTTATACGCCTGTCGTTGGAAGACCACCAGGGCATGATGGATTTGTTTGAGCAGGAGGGCTTCGACTATGTGATACACCTGGCTGCGCAGGCCGGGGTACGGTACTCTCTGGAGAACCCACGTGCCTATGTGCGTGCCAACATAGAGGGCTTTGTGAACGTGTTGGAGGCATGCAGGGCACATGCTATCAAGCACCTGGTATATGCCTCTTCCAGTTCTGTGTACGGAAAGAATGCCCGGATGCCTTTCTCTGCCAGCGACAACGTGGACCATCCGGTATCATTGTATGCGGCCAGCAAGAAGGCGAATGAGCTGATGGCACATTCTTACAGTCATTTGTTTGGCATCCCGTCCACAGGTCTTCGTTTTTTCACCGTTTACGGACCCTGGGGACGGCCCGACATGGCGTTGTTTTTATTCACGAAAGCGATGCTCGAAGGCAGGCCTATAGAGGTGTTCAACCAGGGTAAGATGCTTCGCGACTTCACCTATGTGGATGACATAGTGAGCGCCTTGCTGCACATCGTTGGCACGCCGGCGCGCCCCGACCCCGAATGGCAACCTATGGAGCCTGATCCTGCCACCTCCGATGTGCCCCACCGGGTATACAACATCGGCAACTCCCGCCCGGCAAAGCTGATGGACTTCATTGCAGCCCTGGAGAAGGCGCTGGGTGTGACGGCAGAAAAAATATTGCTGCCTATGCAGGCCGGGGATGTCCCTGCCACCTTTGCCGACACCAAAGCCCTGCAGCAGGAATTTGGCTATAAGCCAGACACCTCCATCGAAACAGGCATCCAGGCATTTGTCGACTGGTACAGATCGTATTACATTACTGATTAACAGCTTTCTATTAAGAACCTGGCTGGCATAGGGATGCTTTAGCTGCTGTAGGATTGTCTTAGCTGCTGTAGGGATGCTGTAGCTGCTGTAGGGATGCTGTAGCTGCTGTAGGGATGCTGTAGCTGCTGTAGGATTGTCTTAGCCGGCGTAGGGTTGTTGTGGGCCCCTTCTCAGGTAGTAGAAGATCATTACCGAGATATAGATGACCCCCGAGAAAAGCATGGCGAACGAGGCGCCGGTTGCGCCATATATTGGTATCAGCAGGGCGTTGGCTGCTACCAGGCTGATGCCTGTTACGACGTATGTATTCCTGATGGACTTCCCTTTTCCGCGGGCTTCCAGAAACCTGTTCAGCAATCCTGACAGGCCATGCAATACCATGGCGACGCTTATCGGAAGCACCAGCATGATCACAGGAGTAAATTCGTCGCTATAGAAGTACCTGATGAACGGCCCTACGAGCACCCAGGCAGCTACCAGTCCGCCCAGGCAAAGCAATATGGTGATCCTGATGAGGCGTTTATCGAGGGCACTCTGGCTGGCAAAGTCGCGGAAATAGGCTGTGGCCACTGCGCTGGGGATAAGCTCCAGGGGGCGGCTGATGGCCACTGCCAGCGCCAGAAACCCAACGCCGGTATTGTCGTAGCTATAGTAGGATAGCATAATGCCTGTCAGGCTCAGACTGCCGGCATAAAACAACCCTCCCATATAGATGTGCAGCCCGAAGCTTTTGTTCTGCCGCCATATTTCTGCCATGCGTTGCCGTTTGTTTGCCAGCGACAATCTGAGGCGCGAAAGCACCAGTATAAACACGATGATAAACGCCATCAGGTAGATGCTCCATATCACGGCAAGACGGTTGCCGTCATACCCAGCCAAAAAGTAGTACACACAAATGGCCCCGGCAAACAGCACCACTTTCGGCAGAAAACGCGTAGCTGCCAGGGTGTTTATCCTGTTGTCGGCTTTCAGTATGGTATCAAAAAATGGGATGAGCATGAATACCCATCCAAACGGTATCAGCATCAGAAAGAAGTTTGTAAGCCCTTTATCGCTTAGGTTGGGGTCGAACAAGCCATATCCGGCAAAAAACAACGACATGATGAGGAAGAGCATAGCCAGTATGAGCAGGGTGCTGCCATAATATTCACGAACCCTTTGTGGATGGCTACTCAGTACGATGGCGCGGCTGCCTGCATAGAAGAACCCCAGGGTGAAAATCGTTTTCCCGAAGTCGAAGATGCTATCAAGAAAGGCAAAGTTGCCATATCCCTGTGGGCCCAGGAACCTGGTAAATACGATGCTGGTGACCAATGCGAGGGGTACTCCGGCCAGGTTGGCAGCATACAGCAGCAACACCTGCCGAAACCGGATGTTTCCCCATAGCGAAACGGATGTGGCATACCATTTCGACCACCGGGAATTGGGGGGGGCACTAAGGCCCTCATCAATTGGTTCTGTATCTGCTTCAGACATTTACGTCAATGGAATGTGTGTATGAAACGGTGTGCTAATTTCTTTGAAGCCAATATCTGCGAGCCTGCTTTCACCTTCAGAAACCAGGCTGCTGAGTTGTTCCGGATGGTGGGCATCGCTGTTTACCATGACCGGAATACCCAGGTGCAGGCATTGCTCCAGGATATGGTCAGAGGGAAAATACTCAGTGGTTTTGCCCGTGTATACGCCCCGGGTGTTCAGTTCAACGATGATATCCCTTTGGCTGATCTCTTTGAGCAGCTTAAGGGTAAGGTCGCGATACCATTGCTCGGAGGTGTCCAGCTGATTGTGCATGACGTGCATCTTTACCTTATCCAGGTGTCCGATGATCTCGAACTTCTGCGAGGCAACCATCATGATGCTTTGCTCATAGAATGCCGTTACCGCAGCACGAATGTCGCCCTGGTAGATGTCGTTCAGACCCTGGAAAAACTGTTCTGCCGGGCCATCGATGAACCATATCTGACCGTTTTCGGGATGTCGCACCAGATGCACAGAACCAAGACAATAATCGAGCGGTACACTTTTTCGGAACGCATCGAAGTTGTCAGATATGCCGGGGATATAGTCTATTTCCAGGCCAAGATACAGGTTTATTTGTTCCTTATACTGTTCTTTCAGCCTTTTTCCATGGGCAGCATACTCGGGGAGGTCTTTCGATTTAATGCTCCATTCATTGTCGATGGACATGGGAGAATGACCGGAAAACCCAAGTGCTTCGAAGCCATTGTCGATGGCAGCCACCACAAAGTCTTCCATCGCCAGGCTTCCGTCATCGTAGTGAGAGTGGGTGTGGTAATTATACTTCATATGGTTAAAATTTGTCTGAAGGTTTGAAGGTTTGAAGGTTTGAAGGTTTGAAGGTCTGAAGGTCTGAAGGTTTGAAGGTCTGAAGGTCTAAAGGTCTGAAGGTTTGAAGGTCTGAATTCTCAATTCTCAATTCTCAATTCTCAATGCTCAGTGCTCCTATGATTGCCGAGTTGGTCGTTGATCATACTGGTGATGATGTCGATGGCCACATGGTTATTGCCACCCTGTGGGACGATCATATCAGCATAACGTTTGGATGGTTCAATAAATTGCAGGTGCATGGGTTTTACGAAGCGTTCATAATGTTGCAGCACGTCGATGAATGAGCGGCCGCGTTCCTGTATGTCGCGTTGTATGATACGCATCAGGCGGTCATCGGCATCGGCATCGACAAATATTTTTATATCCATCCGGTCGCGCATACGCGGGTTTGCCAGGGTCAGGATACCCTCCACGATCACGATGTTTCTCGCTTCTACCGGGATGGTTTCTTTGGCTCTGGCGCATGTCAGGTATGAATATACCGGCATGGGCACCCCTTTTCCTTCGCGGAGCATATCCATATGCTTTACCAGCAGATTGAACTCGATGGCACTGGGGTGGTCAAAATTTATTCTGGCCCTTTGCTCGGCAGTCAGATGTCCGTTATCCTTGTAGTAGGCATCCTGATAAACGACTGACACGCTTTCTTTTGGCAACCGTTTCACGATCTTTTTCACCACAGTGGATTTCCCGGAGCCAGAGCCTCCGGCAATACCTATGATCAGCATAGCAACTATTTTGACTGTAAAAATACACTATATTTGCCAAAAAGCCCAAACGATGGTTGCAGACTTTATAACCCTTTCGTGGGAGCAGGTTTTTCTTGTAATAGGTGCGGGTGTGTTGTGCGGCTTTATCAACACCCTTGCCGGCAGTGGTTCGCTGATCAGCCTGCCCATACTGATGTTTATCGGGTTGCCGCCCAACATGGCCAATGGAACGAACAGGGTGGGGGTACTGGTACAAAACCTGGTAACATCGACCACCTTTCATAAGAAAAAGATACTCGACATCCCCCTGGGTATTCAGGTGGCCATCCCAACCATCGCGGGAAGCATACTTGGTGCCTTTGTTGTTTTGGAGCTGCCTGACAGGGTGGTCGAGGTCGTTGTGGGCATTGTGTTGTTTATCATGCTAATACCCATGTGGTTCAACCCCAAACAATGGCTGGAAGGAAAGGACATGGAAGGAAGAAAGGTGAACAAGGCCTTACGTTGGATGGTTTTTTTTCTGATCGGCACCTACGGAGGGTTCATACAGGCAGGGGTAGGCATATTTTTGCTCGCTGCCCTGGTGCTGAACACCGGCTGCAACCTGGTAAAGGCAAACGCACAGAAGGCAATGATCAACCTGGTGCTTACCTTTTTTGCCCTTATCGTATTCGTTATTAACGGGCAGGTAGACTGGGTTGTCGGTATCACTTTGGCCGTTGGCAATGCCATTGGCGGCTATCTGGGTAGCCACTGGGCCGTAAGCTGGGGGCCTGCCTTCGTGAGGTATGTGGTGATGGCGGTGGTGGTAGTTGCCGGCACCAAACTATTATTCTTTTAAGTTCCTTTCTGACTTTTGACCTTCGACTTTTGACTTTTGACAAAAAATAAACGAATGAAACAGTGGTTTGCCATCTATACGCGCTCCCGATTTGAAAAGCGCACCTATAGTCTGCTGCTGGAGCGCGCTGTTGAAGTGTACCTGCCACTGGTAAAGTCATGGCGGGTATGGAGCGACCGGCGCAAGCAAATTGACGTACCTTTGCTGTCGTCATACCTTTTCGTATATACCGATATGGCTGATTATAAGGAGCAGGTTACTATTCTGAACACACCGGGGGTGGTACGTTTTGTGTCTTTCGAAGGGCAGGCTGTGCCTATTCCCGAACAGCAGATCATGATCCTGAAGCGTTTGAGCAAGGAAGGGATAGACATGAAATGCATGGATGAATCTCCGCCACCTGGAACCATGGTAACCATCGAAATGGGTCCGCTTAAAGGACTAACAGGGGAAGTCGTACATAGCGGAAACAGAAAAAAGGTGATTATCAGAATCGATAGTCTGGACAAGTGCATCACGGTGAATATACCACTCACACAACTGGGGTTATCTTGATGATTGTTGAGTTGTTGAGATGTTGAATTGAGTTGTTGAGTTGTTGTAT
Organism: Bacteroidales bacterium; assembly: GCA_007128045.1. Classification (GTDB taxonomy): domain Bacteria; phylum Bacteroidota; class Bacteroidia; order Bacteroidales; family UBA7960; genus SKYG01. The sequence goes on from SKYG01000166.1 coordinate 5,582, forward strand.
TGAAGAATCATTAATTTTGTAGTATGAAATAAGCATGTCGAATATCCTGATTATTTAGGAACAAACACTGTGACACACAACGCATGATTATATTTCATGGGGTCAAAGGTCGAAGGTCGAAAGTCGAAGGATCAAAAAATATAAACATATGAAAAAGATATTATCTGTTGTTGGGGCGAGGCCGAATTTCATTAAGATTGCGCCGATCGACAAGGCGTTTCGAAAGTACGGGAAGGCTGTAAGTCACAAGATCTGTCATACGGGGCAGCATTTTGATGATTGTATGTCGAAGGTATTTTTCGATGACCTGAACATGCCGCGTCCGGATTTTTACCTGGGAATAGGGGGTGGCAGTCATGCCTCGCAAACTGCCCGCATCATGCTGGAGCTGGAGAAGGTATTTGAAACAGAAAAGCCCGATCTGGTGATCGTGCCCGGAGATGTGAACTCTACGTTGGCGGCAGCATTGGTGGCATCGAAGATGGGCATCCCGATTGCCCACATAGAGGCAGGCCTGCGCAGTTTCGACAACACCATGCCCGAAGAGATAAACCGTATTATTACCGACGTGGTATCAGACTATCTGTTTGTTACCGAGCACAGTGGCATCAGAAACCTGCGTGATGAAGGCATCGACAATGACAAGATATTTTTTGTTGGAAATACCATGATAGACACCCTGGAGGCGCATTACGACCTGATCGAAAGTTGCAGCATTACCAAAGATATGGGTTTGACACACGGCAGCTATATCCTGGCCACGTTTCACCGGCCTACCAATGTAGACGATAAAGAGGGCCTGGAAGAGCTTATGCAGACCCTGGGGCGCCTGGCCAATAACCGGAAACTTATTTTTCCGGTACATCCGCGTACCAGGAAAAACATTCGGGAATATGGTTTGGCAACAGATCTGTCGAACAACCTGATATTGACTCAACCATTGGGCTATATCGAATTTTTGTCGCTGATGCGCTATGCCGAACTGGTCATTACCGATAGCGGCGGTATCCAGGAAGAAACGACCTACCTGGGTGTTCAGTGTATCACCGTAAGAAAAAATACGGAACGACCTGTCACCATCGATGTGGGTACCAACCACCTGGTAGGCACCGACCTGGAAAAGGTAGAAAAGATTGCGCTCGACATACTTGGAGGAACCACCAAACCCGGCCGTATCCCTGAATTATGGGATGGCAAGGCGGCAAAACGCATTGCCGAAATAATTATGGAAGACCAGTAAAACAGTAAAACACCCTAACCATTCAACAATAAACATTCAACAATATCAACTCAACAATATCAACACCTCAACAATTCAACAATAAACATTCACCAATATCAACTCAACAATTCAACACCTCAACAACTCAACATTTTTAACTAATGAGTGACCAGATCAAACATGAGTGCGGCATCGTATTATTGCGTTTGCTAAAGCCGCTCGAATACTATGTATCGCATTACGGATCTGCCTTTTATGGCCTCAACAAATTATATCTGCTGATGGAGAAGCAGCACAACAGAGGTCAGGACGGGGCGGGTATCGGATGCATAAAATTTGGTATGATCCCGGGAAACCGGTATATGAACCGCATCCGAAGTAATAGTCCGAATCCGATAAAAGATCTGTTTGACACCATCTATCAGTCCATACGGCAGGCAACAGAAAAAGTTCCCGAACGCCTCAATGATGCGCAATGGCTGAAAGACAACCTGGATTTTACCGGAGAGTTATTTCTTGGTCATCTGCGTTACGGCACTTTTGGGCGCAACGGCATCGAGTATTGTCATCCATTTCTCAGGGAAAACAACTGGATGTCAAAAAATCTGATGATCGCCGGCAACTTCAACCTTACCAACGTAGATGAGTTATTCAACAGCCTGGTGCATTTGGGCCAGCATCCCAATGAAACTAGCGACACGGTAACCATACTCGAAAAGGTGGGACACTTTCTTGATGAAGAAAATGAAGAGTTATACCTCCGCTTCAAGAATGAGGGGCTCACCAAAAAGGAAATATCGCCACTGATAGCAGACCACCTGGATATCGCCAATGTGTTATCCAAAGCCTGCAAATATTGGGATGGCGGTTATACCATTGCAGGGATGCTGGGACATGGTGATTCGTTCGTGATGCGCGATCCCAATGGGATCAGACCGGCATACTATTACCACGACGACGAAGTGTTGGTTGTTACCAGTGAACGTCCGGTGATACAAACCGCTTTCGATGTGCCGGCAAAAAGCATCAGGGAGGTGTCGCCAGGACATGCACTGATTGTAAAGCGCAACGGCCAGATATTCGAAAAGCTGGTGAAACCACCGGGAAAAATCACGGCATGTTCGTTTGAGCGTATATATTTTTCACGTGGTACCGATATTGATATCTACCTGGAGCGTAAGAACCTGGGGCGTAAGCTCGTACCGGCTACACTAAAGGCCATTAACTATGACCTGGACAATACCATATTCTCCTATATTCCCAACACCGCCATTTCGGCGTTTAAAGGGATGGTGGAGGGCCTGAACGACTTTTGCAATGAGGAAAAAAAAGACCGATTGCTGGAGCTTTACAGCAAAAAGAACCTGTCTAACCCCGGCGAATCACAGCCTTCTTTGGAAGAACAGATCGAAAAGATCCTCTCCCTGCGTCCGCGAGTAGACCAAATCGCTGTCAAGGATGCCAAGCTGAGAACATTTATTACTGAAGATACCAAGCGGGATGACCTGGTGGCCCATGTGTATGATGTTACCTACGGACTGGTACGTAATGGTGTTGATAACCTGGTGGTTATTGACGACAGTATTGTGCGTGGAACCACCCTTAAACAGAGTATCGTAAGGATTCTGGACCGGTTAAAACCAAAGACGATCGTGATCGTGTCGTCTGCACCACAGATTCGATATCCGGATTGTTACGGCATCGACATGTCGAACCTGAACGAATTCATTGCCTTCAGGGCAACCATAGATTTGCTTAAGAGAACCGGCCAGTCTGGAATTATCAGCGAGGTATACAGAAAATGTAAGGAGCAGGAACATCTTCCGATCAATGAAGTGACCAACTGTGTGAAGGAAATTTACCAGGTATTCAGCCCCGAACAGATTTCAGAACATATATCTGAGATGCTGCATCCCCCACAGGTAAAGGCGCAGTTAAAGATTGTGTTCCAGACGATTGAAGACCTTCACGCATCTTGCCCAAATCATATGGGTGACTGGTATTTTACGGGAAATTATCCCACGCCGGGAGGGAATAAGATCGCGAACCGTTCATTTATCAACTATATTGAAGGCCGCGACCAACGATCGTACTGAAAGTTGCGAGTTGTCAGGTTGCCAGGTTACGGGGTTAACCGCTAAGGGGCGTGAAGTGATTTGGAGAGTCCCGCTGTGTAGACAGGCTAAGTCCTGTTCCTACAATCAACTCCTAAACTTTTCAACTCTTAAACTTCTAAACTTTCTATCACGGTATTTTTATCAGGTTGTGCTTCACGGCGTACCGTATCAGTTCGGCGGTATTGTGGATCTCCAATTTTTTAAACACCTTCGCTTTATGTACTTCCACTGTCCGTTTGCTGATAGTAAGTTGTTTGGCGATATCCTTGGCTGTGAGTCCTTCAGCAAACAGGCACAGCACCTCCAGCTCGCGTGCAGAAAGGCTTTTTTGTGAGTTTCCGGGATGCTGGCCGGTGGTGTGTGCAATCAGGTAGGGAGTGATGATCTCTGCTACCGGACCTTTAAACCAGGTTTCTCCTTTATATACTGCTTTGACTGCCGCAATCAGCTCATCAGAGCTTGCCTCTTTCATGATGAAACCCTTAACGCCAACCTGAATGGCCTCCATGATAAACTCCTTTGTCTGAAACATGCTTAGCATAAGTACCCGGGTGTTGGGTAGCTCTTTAAGAAGCTCGCGGGTACCGTAAATGCCATTGTAGTGTGGCATGTCGTAATCCATGATGACCACATCAGGATGCATTTCCCTGGCTTTCATCACTGCGGTAAGGCCATTTTTGGCTTCTGAAATTAAACCAAACGACGGGTCTTCTGCCAACATACGAATCAATCCTTCGCGTACCATCGAGTGATCATCGACAATCAATAATTTTATATCCACGGCTTGATGTTTTTTTAATTTCTATCAAAAATAGAAAAATGTTTTTATTTACAATAATTTATAGTGGAATTTCCAGGCTGACCCGAAAAAACTTGTCGGGAACCGTTTCAATATGGAGTGTTCCGTTTAACAGTGCTGCCCGTTGCTCCATCAGCCACAGTCCGCGGTCTTTTTCAAGAACCGGCCGCTTTATTCCCTGGCCGTTATCCAATACATACAGGTAGAGTGTATTGTTACGGATACGGATACGGAGAGATATTTTGCTGGCGTTGGAATGCATTACTGCATTTGTCAGGCTTTCCTCTATGATGCGAAACAAATGATAACGCAAAGCAACCGGCAACCTGCCTGGCAGTTTGTCTATTTTATAATAGATGCGGATATCAGAAAAATCTGAATACTTGTGCAGCAAATTTTCAATGGCTTTGGTGATATCTTCCTGGTATAGATACCCTTCAGCCAGACGTGACGTAGCGATACGCAGCTCCTTGATGGCCTGTACCTGTTTATCCAATAATTGTTGTATCTCGCTGGTATAATGCGTGTTGTCCTTTGCAAACCTGGATTTTAGTTGCTCCAGGCCCATTTTTACCGATACCATCATGGGGCCTATATGTCCGTGAAGTTCACGGGCGAGCCTCTGCCGTTCACTTTCTTCGCCCAGAAAGAAGGCACTTTCTGTCTTGGCAACTTCAAGGGCTAATGTTTCCCTTTTCTCCTTTTCTTTCTCAGCCTTATTGGTGTCAATAATATCGCGAAACAGCACCAGTGCCAGCATATCGCTGCCATATTCAAAGAAAGAAAAGTACAGGCTGCTTGTAAAAGGTAGCTTGTTGTTGTCAACACAAATCACTTCCGTTAGTATGGCAGACCGGTGCTTTATGGCTCTTTTCAGCTGGGATGGTTTCTTCACCATCCCGTCGAGATGCATGCCCTTAAATCGCCGGAGGCTGTAGCCAAATTGTTCACAGGCGGCCGGGTTTACATCGAGAATCTGTAGATCGTCAAGACGCAGCACCATAACAGGATCAGCTGTATGCCCGAACAAAAACCGGTTTCTCTGGTTGTTTTCTGTTACGGCAGTATCATGTGATCGTCCGGCACTAGTTTCAGCTACAGAAATATTCCAAAAAGAGTCCATAACAACACGATGGTAGTAGAAATTGTATATTTGACCAATAAAATTACGATATTTTCTTTAACTGTACGTTGTTATCCCATGTTTATTTAAGTAAAACAAGAAAAAACATCTATCTTTAAAGCATGTCGCAATACATACAAAAGCTTATACTGGAGGGTGAGCATCAGCAGCAAGACTTTAAGTTTCAGGTAAACGATAGTAAAAAAATTGCGCGTACGTTGGTGGCTTTTGCCAACACCGATGGGGGTAAGCTGCTTATAGGTGTTAAGGACAATGGCGTAGTGGCCGGTATACGTACCGAAGAGGAATACCATATGATTGAGGCCGCAGCCACCATGTATTGTAAGCCTGCAATAGACTTTGCCCACAGGCATTGGAATATTGAAGGGAAGAGACTCCTTGAAATTGATGTGCCCCGGGCTTTGATCAAGCCTTGCTATGCCATGAATGAACCGGGAAAATGGATGGCTTATGTACGTGTAGGCGACCAGAACATTTTGGCAAGTACCATTATGATCAAATACTGGAACCGCAAAAACAGCCACCAGGGCGCCATGATAAAATATTCAGAGAAGGAGCATCTGCTGCTGGAGTTTCTGAATCAACATCCCTTTATCACACTGAATAAGTATTGCCGGCTGGCCAATATTCCGAGGTATCTGGCCGAAAACACCATCGTTAATCTGATGATTGCCGGGGTGGTTGAGATGGGACAAAACGAAAAATATGTGTGGTTCCGGCTGAGCACCAACACAGACACCCCGGAAACCTGGTAAACCTCGGTATGTAGGGGGTCTCTCGCTGCGCGCGGGGTAAGTATGTAGTCCTCGGTATGTAGGGGGTCTCTCGCTGCGCGTCGAGATGACAGGGTGTTATGTAGGGGGTCTCTCGCTGCGAGGCGAGATGACAGGGTGTTATGCAACCGCGTAACCCCGTAACAGCGTAACCCGGCAACACGCGGGGTTTTAAGGACAGGCCAAGTCCTGTCCCTACAGGCGCCTCCTTATATGAAACAAGGCCGGTCAAGCCCGGCCTATACATGTCCTCTGCGTTCCTTTGCGAATAACTCTGCGTTACTCTGCGGTTAAACATATATGCGGTTAAACATATATGCGGTTAAACAAAAAGCCGGAGCGACCTGTTCAGTCATTCCGGCTTTTGTGGAGAATATCGGGCTCGAACCGATGACCTCTTGGCTGCCAGCCAAACGCTCTAGCCAACTGAGCTAATTCCCCATAATGACCGCAAAATTACAAATTTTTCATCAATTGCAAAAGAAATATTGATCAACCGCAATCTGCTTGATCAACCGCAATCTGCCTGTATTATTCGGGTTACCGGATCAGGCTATCGGGCTAATCCGTAAAAAGATTGTTTTATCCTTTAAACGAGCCACTTCTAACATATTGACGGGCAAAGCTTTTAACTACCATTGGTTGATCTCTGCGATCGCCCCATCCTTTAGCCAGAAAGCGTTTGAACAGGTAATTCTTTCTTTTGGGCGAAAGGCGGTCGAGGCGGCTTCTTTTTTTCATGGCTACCTTATATGCCCACATAGCCCATCTTTCAGCCCTCTCGGTATATCCGCTTTTTACACTTAACCTGCGATTCATGATCAGCTGATGGTGCAGGTCGATACCCACCGGACAAACTTCTGTACATTTTCCGCAGAGGGTAGAGGCAAAACTCAGGTGTTTATATTCCTCAAATCGACCGGATAAAAATGGCGTAATGACAGCACCTATGGGTCCGGTATAGGTTGTTCCGTATGCATGTCCGCCAATATTCCGGTATACCGGACAAGCACTTTGACAGGCTCCACACTGTATGCATGCCAGGGTACGTCGCTGCGGTACGGCCTGTAACAGCCTGGTTCTCCCATTGTCTATCAAGACAACGTACATATGATCCGGGCCATCGCGCTCGTTCTCCTTGCGGGGTCCATTTACCAGGCTGTTGTAAGCAGAGCTTGTTTGTCCTGTACCAAACGTTGCCAGCAGGGGCCAGAAAAGTTCGAGGTCAAACACGGAAGCAATAATCTGCTCAATTCCTGTAACAACAATATGTACCCGCGGCATCGACATACATAGAATGCCATTTCCTTCATTTTCGGATATAGCCACGGAGCCGGTGTCTGCAATAAGAAAATTGGCTCCGGTAATTCCGGCATCAGCCTGTGTAAGGTGTTTTCTGATGGTATTTCTGATAAAAACAGTCATGTCGGCAGGTGAAGCCTTTTCTGACAAACCAAACTTCTCATGAAATGTATTGGCAACCTCTTTGGCTGAACGGTGTAAAAGGGGATGTACCATATGATAAGGCTCATCATTGGTTAGCCGTGCAATGAATTCACCCATGCCGGTTTCCACGCATTCAATACCATTTTTTTCGAGCGCTGTGTATAAGCCGATCTCTTCCGAAATCATCGACTTAGACTTTACAACCGTTTTTGCCTGATGCCGCTCAAGAATCTCTATAATGGATTTTCTGGCATCAGCAGCCGTTTCAGACCAGATAACATGTCCACCGTTATTGGAAAAGTTCTGCTCAAACGTTTTTAAATGATCTTCCAGATGTTCTATAACCGAATGTTTAAGCACTCCGGCCCGTCGACGAGCCAGCTCAAGATTTGCAAATTGCTGTTTGCCTGTAGCTACGTCTTCTTCATACCGTGAAATATTCTGTACCATCATTTCGCGATGATGTAAGTCAAATGCTTTAGCCGCACTATCAGACTGAAAACGCAGGTGTGTCTGGTTCATTTTGTGGGATTCAAAGGAATTTTATTCACCCTGTTACAATGTCTTCCTCCTTCAAATGAATGACTTAAAAATGTATCGACAATCTCTATAGCCACATTTTCATCAACAAAACGCCCAGGTATGGCTAAGATATTTGCGTCGTTATGGGTACGTGCCAGCCTGGCAATTTCTGGTATCCAGCAGAGGGCAGAACGGATAGACTGGTGTTTATTTGCAGCCATATTAACCCCATTACCACTGCCACATACCAATATGCCCAATGGATAATCGCCCCTGTCAACTGCTTCAGCCACCAAATGGGCATAGTCAGAATAATCAACGCTTGCTTCTGAGTTGGTTCCATAATCTGTTACATCATATCCCAAAGAAAGAAGATGCCCTTTTACCTTTTCTTTTATCAGGTAACCTGCATGATCACCACCTATCGCCAGTTTATTTAAGGATTTTTCCATGATAAAGCATTTATAAGAAGATTTTATCTGGCAAAACTACAAAGAAAATGCAAGTTTATACAAACCCCTTATTGTTATTAACAACAGGTTGTTTATAACCACCGCCAATCTGTTAATAAATTTTAATAAAATATTATAGTAATGTTCAATAATCCTTCCCTATATAAACTTATCTGATTTTTGCAACAAGATTTGTCAATCATTTATCAAAATATATTGACAACATATAAACAAAAAACAGCTTTTTTTTTGCTGTTCATAAGCCAGAATTTATACACAAATTACACTATTAACAGCTTGTTTATAACAACACAAAAATATTTACAATCAGAAATTTAGCTGTCTGTATTTTGTTGGTAAACTGTTTATATCATTTAATAAATCGACTTGTCAAGATTTAATGAATAAAAATATACACACTATTAACAACACTATTAACAACAATAGTATTTTAAATTTTAATTCATTATTTATTATAA
>SKYG01000013.1 GCA_007128045.1 Bacteroidales bacterium
CAGGAGATAGAAGGCAAAAGTTTAGGAGTTTAGGAGTTTAGAAGTTTAGGAGTTGAAGGTCGAATTATCTGAAGGGTAGAGACAAGGCATGCCTTGTCTCAAGAAGTCAAAAGATACCGATGCAGGCCGTATGGGCATATGCAATACGCCCATAAAAACAGTTTTTAAAAATTCATTATAAGACCCATGAGCCGTAGAAATTTTAAAGAGAAGTTTTCGGTGTTTGGTACCATTGCTTTGGGTACTACTATTTTTGGATTCACCAGTTGTGGTATAGCAGATGGGGTGAATGACCGGCAACCCAATATCATTGTCATCATGGCTGATGACATGGGCTATAGCGACATCGGCTGTTTTGGAGGTGAGATTCCCACCCCCAATATCGACTACCTGGCGGATAACGGGATTCGTTTCACCCAGTTTTATAATGGGGGGCGTTGCTGTCCTACCCGGGCCTCACTTTTAACCGGGCTGTATGCCCATCAGGCTGGTGTGGGCGCCATGGTATCGCCCCACGATGATCGTCCGGGTTACCTGGGCCGGCTTAATGAGTCGTGTGTCACCTTTGCCGAGGTGTTGAAGCAGTATGGTTACCAGGCCTTTATGAGCGGGAAGTGGCATGTTACCCATTACGAATACAATGATCCTGAACCCACGCTGCATCCCGGCACCTGGCCTATGCAGCGAGGCTTCGACCGTTTCTTTGGAACCCTGGCGGGTGCTGGCAGCCTGTTTGACCCTGTCAGCCTGATGGAAGGCAATGAATTCATAGAGCCGTGGGATGATTTTTACTATACGGAGGCCATCAGCCAAAAGGCCGTGCAGTTTATCGGGGAGGCCGACAAGGACAAGCCCTTTCTGTTGTATATATCCCATGTGGCACCTCACTGGCCCATGCATGCCCGTGAGGAACATATTGAGCTGTTCAAGGGCTTGTATGACGAGGGATGGGATATGCTGCGTGAGCAGCGATATGCCCGGATGCTGGATATGGGCCTTGTCGACGAGCGCTGGTCATTGAGTCCGCGCGACGGGGCGATCGACTCCTGGGAGGATGCACCACATAAGGAGTGGGAGGCCCACCGCATGGCCGTATACGCTGCCATGGTATATAGCATGGACCTGGGCATCGGGCAGGTGATGGATGCGCTCAGGGAACACGACCTGGTGGAAAACACCCTGATCGTCTTTCTGTCCGACAATGGCGCCTGTGCCGAAGTGATACAGGGCACGCAGACACGCCACGGCTATTTCAAGAACGGCGGTACTCATCCTGATATCTATCCCGGCGGACCTGACACATATGCTGCTTATGGCCGGGCCTGGGCCAATGCCGGAAATACGCCTTACAGGCGGTTTAAACGCTGGATGCACGAAGGCGGTATCGCCACACCGTTCGTTGCCCACTGGCCCAGGGTCATTGAGCCCAACCAGATCACCCACCACCTGGCCCATATCATAGACCTCATGCCCACCTTCATCGACATGGCCGGCGGAAGCTACCCGGATACCTTGTTCGGACGTAATTTGACACCTATGGAAGGAATTAGTTTTCTGCCTGTCTTAAAGGGAGAACCACAGGAACAGCATGAAACCCTGTACTGGGAGCACCTGGGCTACAATGCCATCCGGCATGACAACTGGAAGCTGGTCAGCGAAGGGAGTGAATGGCAGTTGTATGATCTGGAAAACGACCGCACCGAGTTGAACAACCTCGCCGCAACATATCCGGAAAAGGTTCAGCAGCTTTCAGAGATGTGGGAGGAATGGGCCATCAGGGCCATGGTCAAATAGTTCGTGGGACTTAATCTGGTCGCCGTTTTGTCCTTGGCACCAGGTCTGTCAGGTCTCTAATAGACACCGGCATTCCGGTCTGGGTGCTTTGCCTGGCAGCAATGCCTATCAATATCGACATGACACCGTCGCGAACGCCTGCTTGTTGTCCTAATGGATCGGGCATGTCCGGATCCTTGAAAAGCTTGTCCATCATAATTGGATCACCGCCCCAGTGTCCGCCCGGACTATGTTCTGCCTTGATGATCTGAACTTTCCTGTCGGTGAATTTGGAAGTGGGCATAAAGACCAACTCGATGTGGTTGTTGTCGGTGACTCCTCCAACCCGGGCTTCCAGCCGGCCTTTGGTGCCGTCAAATGCCAGGTAATATCCCTGTTTATCGCTATGTCCGGTCAGCAAATAGTTGAGCTGCACACCATTGGCATATTTTACGAGTGCCGAATGCTTGTCGTAAATATCTATCTGGTGTCTGAATACACAATTGTCGCGCACGTACCCGTCGTAATGCTCGTTTGCTGTGTACAGGTTTACCAGATGGCTGTTCTGGGTTATGTCCCAATAGTATGGACATTCTTTGGTAAAGGCACAATTTCGGCAGTTCTTCCCCCTGAAAGGGCCATTGCTGCCAAACCGCTCCAGGGTGCTATAAGCAAACACCTGCTCAGGTTCAGAGTCAATAAACCAGTTGGCCATGTCGAAATGATGGGTAGCCTTATGTACCCAGAGGCTTCCCCCAAATTTTGTTTCACCATGCCACCGCTGCATATATCGGGTGAGATGTGCATGGTCCAGGTAATAATGGAATTCGGCCGACTGGATATCACCAACGATCCCCTGCATGAGTAACTCCTTGATCCTGGCACGGTAAGGAGGATAGCGGTAGTTAAAGGTGACAATTGTTTTTTTGCCGTATTTCTTTTCCGCATCGATAATGGCCTGTGCTTTTTCTGCATCGATGGTCAGGGGTTTCTCAGTGATGATGTTGCACCCGCGCTCCAGGCCACGGATGATCACTTCATGGTGTGCCGAATCCGTGGTGGTTACGATCAAGGTGTCGGGTTTCTGCCTGGTGATCAGCTCATCCAGGTTGGTGAAAGTGGGACATTCGGCTCCGATGTATTCACTGGCATATTTCAACCTGCCGGGATTGATGTCGCAGAGACCTACAATCTGCACATAGTCGCTGTAATTACGAACGATATCACGACCAAACATGGCTACGCCCCTAACACCAGTGCCGACAACTGCTATTTTTCGTTTTTCCCTTTTGAAGGCGTTGTTTGCCAATACTGCAGATGGACTCATGAACATCATGCCTGTTGCTGCCAGGCCGGCACTTTCTATAAATTGTCTTCTTTTCATGTGTTTAAAAATTGGTCAAAAGTCAAAGGTCGAAAGTCAAAGGTCAAAAAGCCCTTTCATGGGCATTTCAATGTGTTTAAGATTTTGCGTAAACACTACCAGCAAATATATGGATCACTTTATCAATATGCAAAGGAAATGTGTTTACACAAGGAATAAGTGCACCTTGGCGGTGCTTTTCCTTTTTCCATTATCTTTGTTGCTACCGTATCTGTTGCAGGCGTAATAAGATGCCGGACGGCATTATTGTATCATCGCGACAACAGTTGCCGGGTAAATAAGGATTGACAAGACACACCTTGTGATGAAATCCATCGCATTTATTGATACCGAGATTGAGCCCAGAAGCGGGAAGGTCCTTGACCTGGGAAGCGTGAAGGATGATGGAAGCTATGTTCATACGCCTTCGGTTGCGGCGTTGATCCGGTTTCTCCATGGCACACAATTCATTGGCGGACACAACATCATCAACCATGACATCAAATACATTGAAAAGGCCCTGCATCATGCCGGTGTAGACCCGGCAAACATCATTGACACGCTGCCCCTCTCGCCACTGCTTTTTCCCACGAAACCCTATCATGCCCTGGTGAAGGACGACAAGCTGCAGTCGGAAGAGACCAACAACCCACTGAATGATGCCATCAAAGCCTGCGACCTGTTCAACGATGAAGTGGCTGCCTTCAGCCGAACCGACGAAACGCTGAAACACATATTCTTTCTCTTGTTGTATCGGGAAAAGGAATTCCAGGCTTTTTTCCGTTTTGTGGGATATACCTGCAATCACACCGGCCCTGAGAAACTGATCCGACAGCAGTTTGGGCATGCCATCTGCGACCAGGCCGACCTCGCACAAATCGCATCCACACACCCGGTTGCACTCGCCTATTGCCTGGCGCTCATTCACTCTTTCGTGCAGCACAAGAGCATCCACTCTGTCACACCCCCCTGGGTGCTGAAGAATTATCCCGAAGTGGAAA
>SKYG01000121.1 GCA_007128045.1 Bacteroidales bacterium
CTAAGATATTGTTGAAAGGCAACTTTACGGAAGAGAGCCAGCTGCTCAATGGCAGGTCTTTTAACCGGGTAATTACCAGGATGATGCCAATTAAGGCGTACGGTAGCCATGCTTTAGCCAACGACACTGTTTTTATATTCGTGGGATGTTGCATCGTGATAGTGCCTGTCCAGCTTTTCTCCCAACGGTCTTTGCTGTCAAAATCCCAGGTATCTTTTGGTACCAAAAAGCCTGCTTTGGTTGCAGGTATGATGATGATCATGCCAATTAACCCTCCCAAAATGGTTGGAAACTCCGGTCCCAGAAAAGTGGCAACCAGCACATAAGGTACCATGAAACAGAATCCTGCAAACAATGCATATGGCCACACCGACAGTCCGGCCCTGAAGCTTCTGTTCGGGCCGAAGAATCTGGTGAGCATGGTGATGGTGATCAATGGTACCATCAAGCCAGGCAGAAAGTGTATGAAGGCTGTCCACTGACCGGTTAGCTGGATAAACTGATCAAATTGCAATCCACTTGCGGCCAGTGCCTCATGAACCTCAGGAAGGTCAAGAGAGGTACCCACGCCAATAAGTGTGGGTGTGCCTACTGCCCCGAATGAGACAGCCGTGGAGTTGGCGATCAAAGCCACCATCACCGCTGCCAGGGCTGGGAATCCGAGCGACAGCAACAGTGGGGCAGCCAGTGCTGCCGGGGTTCCAAACCCGGCCGCTCCTTCAATAAAACTACCAAACAACCAGGTGATGATAATTGCCTGAACACGCTTGTCGGGCGATATATCGGAAAATCCTTTATTGATGGCTGCTATGGCACCACTTTCGCGTAGGGTAAATAACAAGGCCAGTGCCCCAAATACTATCAATAGGATGTTGATTGCGATAATCACTCCATGTATGCTCGCTGCAGCTATCCAGTTCACAGGCATCCCCCATATGGACAGCACCAGTGCCAGGGTGATTAAAAAGGCTATGGGCATGGCCCTGGTGGCGGGTAATCGAAAGCCAACCATCAATATGAAGATGGCAACGATGGGAATAACGGCAAATATGGTTAATACATAATCAGGCATAAACTTAAATTTTAACCGTTAGATTTAACCGCTGGTTATAACCGCAGAGGTTCTCTGCGGTTAATTAAAAACAAGCCTGCGTTCTTTACGGTTATTATAAACAAAACATCTTTTGGTTTGTTTGATAATTGTGAACTAAATAACAATTTAAAAATCATTTTGAAGATGGCAAAAGTAGCATTTTTTTCTACCCAATCATATGATCGCAGGTTCTTCGAGAATTCCAGCGATACGCATGAATTTGAATTTTTTGAAACACGGCTCAACGTGAAGACACTTGACCTGGCCAGGGGCTTCGATGGTGTTTGTGTCTTCGTCAACGACAAGATCAACGAAGAGGTACTGAAGGGCTTGTCGGAGATAGGTGTGGGTTTGGTTGCCTTGCGCTGCGCCGGGTTTAACAATGTAAACCTGAAGGCGGCCGAGAAGTACAATATCCGTATCATGAGGGTGCCGGCATATTCACCTGAAGCGGTGGCAGAGCATGCCATGGCCCTGATTATGACCCTGGCCAGACGAACCCATAAGGCCTATAACCGCGTCCGTGAAGGTAATTTTTCCCTTGAACGGATGATCGGATTTAATATTTTTAAAAAGACCATTGGGATTATAGGTACCGGCAAGATCGGACAGGCCTTTTGCAATATTGCTTTTGGGTTCGGTGCCAGAGTGATAGCCTACGATAAATATCCTTCTGATGCCATGAAAGAAAAAGGTGTAGAATATATGGAGTTTGATGATGTATTAGCTCAGAGCGACATACTTAGTCTTCATTGTCCATTGATGCCCGAAACGCATCATATCATCAACAAGCAATCGCTTGACAAGATGAAGAAAGGCGCCATGCTGATTAACACCAGCCGTGGAAAACTGGTAGATACAGCTTCCGTTATCCAGGCACTGAAGGATGAACACCTGGGTTCTTTGGGAATAGATGTTTATGAACAGGAAGAAAAGCTGTTTTTCAGAGATTTGTCAGACCTGGTAATCAGGGATGATCAGATCGCACAGTTGATGGTGTTTCCCAATGTGCTGATCACCGCCCATCAGGGATTCTTTACCAAGGAAAGCATGGAAGAGATCACCCGTACCACCATACAGAATATTGATGATTTTGCAGCTAAGAAGGATTCAGGTAACGAGGTGAGCTGTAAGTTGCTGAAAGACTGCTGAATAGAGTTTAGGAGTTTAGGAGTTGAGGAGTTGAGGAGTTGAGTTGTTTAGGGTCAAAAGTCGAAGGTCGAAGGTCGAAGGTCGAAGGTCGAAGGTCAAAAGAATTATAGACAAGGCAATTACAACCGGAACGCTACAGTAAACAGGCCATTGTTATCAAATATTTCCGGTTCATTGTTTTGTAAGATACCGGTCAGTGCTTTACGTATGGTATAGCTGATCTGGAAGCGGAAGAGTTGTAGGCCGGCACCTGCGCTGAAGCCCCACTCAGTTGGTTCGTAGATGCCGTCAAAGTCTATCGTTGTACCTGCTGATGTTCCTGCGAAGCTGTATCTGAAGTATGCCCCGCCAAACAGGAATGCACGTGCGTTGACTTCATCAACGGTAGGTGTGCCAAACTGAATGTTCAGGGGCACGGTAATGGAGTGGCGACGGAAATTGCCTCCATCTATCTCACTGCCATTAAAATCATACAGAAGTTCAGGTTGCAGTACCAATAACTTACTTAATGGCAGGTGGGCGTAAAGGCCTGTGCTGACATTAAATACTGAATTTGCCCTGAAAAATTCATCTGTATATGTATGGTAACCGGAGCCAGTGTGCAAAGTGATTCCAGCTGAGCGTCTTCTACCCGGTTTTGTTTCGGCTTGTTCAATTTGGGCTATTAATGAAGCATCCGCGATCAGGTCAGTTTCTGCTGATAGTTGAGAAATAAGTTCCGAAGAAAACATAACTACCTTCGCCATCCCTTCATAATCAAGCAGGTCGTAAGTATCTGTTGGTTTGTGATAGGGTGACTTTGTTCCGGTAAAAACATGAGTGGCCGGGATTCCTTTGTCTCCAAACGGTGCGGTATCGGTTCGCCGGGCAATATTGCTGCCAGTTCTTCTTATACTTACATCCTGTCTGTCGCCTACTGTCATGGCATTGATTTCTCCACCATCCAACGAAGCTATTCCCCGCAGGTCTACCCCTCTGTTTGCTTCATACATTCCGATCATGTCAAGACTAAACATTTTCTTTATCTTATCTAATGCTACTGGTGGTTGTTCAACAAAGTGCTTTGCCCCCAACAGTCCACTCTCTTCAGCGTCAAATGCCACCACAATCAGACTGCGCTTCAGTTGATCCGGATTGTCTGCAAAATAACGGGCTATTTCAATGATGCCTGCCACACCAGAAGCATTGTCATCAGCCCCGGGAAAGATTGTTTTCTTATTGTTCTCCCTGGTATATCCCAGGTGATCATAGTGTGCTCCAATGAGTATATATTCATCACTAAGACCCGGATCATTACCTGGCAGATAGCCAACCACATTATAGGCATTCACCCATGCCAGTCCGATGCGTGTTTCAAACGGCTGTATGTAACTGTCATTGAAAGCTTTAAGTCCTGCTTCCCTGAACTGTTCGATGATATATTGTTTCGCAAGATACTTGCCATCAGTACCCAATCCCCGCCCTTGCAAGGAGTCAGATGCCAGGATGCTGACATGCTGTTTTAGCCGTTCGGATAGTGTATTCTCTTGCGATTGGGCAGGAAACCATCCGACGATAATAAGAAGAAACAATAATAATATGCTAATTTTGTAATGGTGACGTTGATGTTGTATTGGATGCATAATAAATGTTTATTGTTATCTGGTGCGAGGCAGCATCATCTCATTGATCAAATAATAAATTACCAGCAAAGATAGTTTATCCTGCGCAGTGTCTGAAGAGGTTATAAGATATTTTTATTTTTATAGAAAGTCCGGCTTGAAAAATTACGTGTTGATCCCATAAAAGATGATAAAGACTTTTGTTGTCGTTTTCTTGCATCGATTATTTCTAGGTTTGGTATGTGTATGTTTTGTATTTCAGGTTTTTTCACAGGGAATACATGGTAAG
>SKYG01000150.1 GCA_007128045.1 Bacteroidales bacterium
GAGTGTCATGTTAAATGGCACATCTTCTGCAACAAGTATCAACGGTATATGCTTCATTTACATATATTTATCATGAATAAACTGGTTAATATCAGTGACTCCGCCCTGACAAAAACAACAGAATTATTTTGAAGAACAGCTGTTTTCACATGTAAACGTACGTATTTTCCGAAATAAAAACAATAATTATATAGTAAATATACCGATATAGATACATAAAAACCACATCACTGATCCGTTTCGCCTATATATGTTTATACGTTGAAACACTGCGTATGCATAATTTATCCCCTGAGTGCATGCTTTCAAAATTGTTTCCAGATAGCATGTGGGATCAAGTCGGCTATTTAGAGTCCGTCCATAAAGTCAAGTGTCTGAACTATAATGTTCGAGATCAAGGCATGCGCAGTTTTGAAAACCAAGGAGTCACGAGAACTCGGGATGAGCAGTTTTCAAAACAAGCATAACGCAGAAATCGGACATTAGAGACAGACACTAGTTAGATTTTGAAGCAGCAGTTTCTATCCTGTCCAAATTGAAGAGTAATTCAAACTCACCTGCCGGGATGCCCAACTGAAGCATATAGTCGAAAACTCCGTTGGGTGAGATGATGTCTCTCCCAAACAATCGTTCCTGAACCGGCAGTTCAATCCCAATATCTTTCAATGATTCATATACCAGTTCAGAGCAATACAGCGCGTCCGTGTTTCCGGTAATCAGATCGTAATCATAGGGTTTACCCAGATGCTTAAAGGCATGAATCAGAAAACGCATAATTGTTTTGTTGTCTCTTGCTATCCGGAAAGCAGAGATACCGCTCAGCATCGACTCGGTGGCAATTCCTGACAAATCTTGAAAACGCCTCACAGTTACTCCATGCACACTACTATCCAGGATCATCTTTTCCCGGGGAAAAGCAGTGCTGTTTTTTACAATCCGGGATATTTCATGATCCGCACCATAATGACTTATCACGGTATGTAGATCACCAAGGTATATGACCGCATGCTTCCACTCTCCGGGAATAAATTGGCTGCTTAGATACCTTTCACTGTTTGTGAGCAAGATATCGCCCGGCTGAAGTATTTCCAGGTATGGCGCCAGGTCGTGGATGGTTAAGTGTGTATCTTCAGAGCCAAAAGATACCGGAAAGATATCAAACTGGTCCAGATGATAGTCACTAAAATGGGCCATAATAGCCGATTGGGCCGGCAACCTGAGTTTATCAAGAATCCAGACCCTGCCTGGATGACGATATGAGAACGCCATTAAGAAGCTTATCAGCAGAAGACCGAAAAATGAAAACAACAAAATCCTTTTGGTCATATGGAAAGATGTTTCAACAGAGATCCATCATTTAAGTAGTTGGATGAATCGTTTTTCAACAAATCGGAGCAGTCTGGCCCAGCCATCATAGGAAGTACCAGATTGCATGTGGTTGTTCCGGTATCTCTGTATTATTTTCATATTGGGTTCAGGCCTAAAGGTACTATTTTATCCGAAATATTGCTATCATTCCCATGTTTCATGGATTACGGAATCCCATTTTTGAAAAAAATATTATCTTCATACCGTAATGAAGAATCATGTGCTGAACGCCTCACAAATCAAGCAATCTTGCAGTGAATTCGTATCAGTAAACCACATCTGATAACAAAAAAACCAGCATGAGCATTATAAGCCCATGCTGGTTTTTTGATCATCTGTGCAGTTTAAGTCATTGGCTCTGACAAAAGAAGAACCTGTACACTGACAAAGACAGTGCAATTAAACTGCCTGCTTATTTCCCATAACTGAAATACATGGCCATCTGCTTGCTAAGGCTATAGTCGACAGTTAATACATAATCTTTGTCTTTAAATACAAAATACTGAACTTCCTTATTATACAATCCTGAAGGAGAAGTATATCTGTATATAATATATCCTCCGCGAAATGCCAGGGCCTGCATAAGTGCAGTTCTGTCAGTTACCTTGTTGCCAACAATAACAGGCAATCTGCGGTATACCACGCCATCTTTGCTGTAACCTTCTACTTCGGAAGATTTAAATCGAAGTCGTTCGCCTTCACTTTTCCCGGAAAACCCATTCCATGGACTAACACGCAAGGATTCAACAAAATAAACATTTCCGTCAGATATTACATAATCAGGCTCATTGGCCATAACTGCACCCATTCCAATAAGGCAGCAAAACAATACAAAAATTAACTTTTTCATGGTTGATAAATTTTTAGAGATAAATAATGATTACGTCATATACTGATCATATTATGTGCCATTATTGCCATATACTTGTTTATGTTATACTTACAAGCCATCCATCAGGCAATCAGTCATAAAACTTGTACGAAAATGGCATATATTGTCCGGATACGAACACATGCCATAAATTCTGGCAGGTATTTAATATATTTGCATCGCTTGGTGGCATAGATATTGATGCCTTATGCAAATAAGAAATAATAAATCCGGAGTCGTCAAATTTATATCAAGATCATGTTCCTTTACAGAAAGTTTCGTTTGTTGTTGATTGCTGCCGTACTGGGAATTTTCGTTATAAGTTCCTGCTCTCCGCGCCTGACAATCAATTCTAAATGGCAGCCTGATCCTGTTGGTGTTACAGACCCTACTGCATGGATACAGCAAACCCAATATGATGAGCGGTCTAAATTACATATACATCTGTCTAATGATAAAGAGAACCTCTATGTGTTATTACAGACCGACGATGACCTGACGAAAATGAAGATGCTACGTGCCGGCATGGAGCTTTCGATTGATACCCTTGGCAAGAGGGATGGACATTGTGTCCTGGTCTATCCCATCCGGCAGGAAACAATGATGTCAGCATTAGTGCCAATACGCAACAGAGGGGAGATAACAGAAGGGGGTACTGAAGGTTTTTCTGAGCGGCAACAGAGGTTCGACGGTGAAAATCAAAGAAAACGGCCGGACCAATCAGAGATGTTCCAAAGGCTGATTGATCAACAAAGACATGCCATGATACATGGCTTTAACAACCATCGCGACGGGCGTACCAGTATAGAAGGCGAAAGTGGCATCAGGGTGGTTTTAACTATGGATACCACCGGTATGATCAGTTACAGAGCTGTCTTACCATTATACACATTTTATAAAGAACTCGAAGCTGCTGCAGATACTACTCAACAGTTTGGCCTTACCGTGCATATCAGCGGAATAGAGGCACCTCAGCGACCAGCAGGTGGCTCATCCAGATCAGGCAATATGCAGCCTGGTCAAGTTAGACCGGGAACACCCGGAGGAGGTGACAGGGCAATGCCTGGTCAAAGCACTATGGGTGGTGTAGGTAGAAACGCCTCCTTAACTCAACCTTTTGGGATCGACAGGAAAGACATGGCCAAAGACCAGGTGGTAAGATTGGTATTTTATCTGAGTTTTGAGGAAGCACTTTTTTCTATCAATTAAACCGGGAAAAAGAAAGTGGAAGAAGGAAACCCATTAGGAAACTGACTTCTCAAACCCGGATTTTAGATGAAGGTCTCTTTGCGGAAATGGGATGGTAATACCGTGCTCATTAAATTTGTTGATGATCCGCACGTTCAGGTTACTGATAAAGAATCCGCGCCGATGTGTTAGTGTATTTGTCCATACCAGCAGTTCAAAATGAATGCCATCATTGCCAAACTCCGTTAGCCGGAAATTTGGGGGAGGGTCTTTCAAGACATCGGGATCCTCACTTCCAACCTCCAGTAATAGCCTGATAACTTTTTTCACATCACTGGAATAGGCAACGGATACAGGAATTCTGAACCGGACTATTTCATCATTATGACTCCAGTTAATGACCCTTGACGAGGTAAATTCAGAGTTAGGGACGATGATAGAAACATTGTCGTTGGTACTGATGGTGGTGGCCCGGGCAGAAATATCCACCACACGGCCATGTACACTTCCTGAGTTGCTACCCACACCTCCGACCTCGATGCGGTCGCCCACCTTGATGGGCCGTTCAAGCAATATAATAATCCCGCTGACAAAATTGTTGGTAATGCTCTGCAAGCCGAAACCTATACCTATTCCCAGAGCCCCGGCCAACACGGTGAGGGTGCTAAGGTCAATTCCTGCTGTCTGAAAAATAATTAA
>SKYG01000259.1 GCA_007128045.1 Bacteroidales bacterium
ATGTGTATTTGCCTTATTGGTAACTTCAATCGGATTCATACCTGCAAGTCTGGCTTCCACCAGGCAGCGTTTATCGTTGAACCCGTCCTTATTGCCATCTTCATCTGAGAAATGAACTTCCACCCTTGTTATCTGGTGACTAAACCTGCTTAATTCTTCCGATATTAAAGAAGTTGATGAAACAGTAAGTTCTTCGTTTCCAATAACATTTTTATCTGTATTAAATTGTACTTGCATTTTTTTTCCGTTTATTTATATTTTCCTTCGACTTTCGACCATCATGCTTAAGAATGAATCATCTTCCAGAGTGTCAAAAACCATTGGTATGAGTATTTCAAATAATTAATAACGAAATATTGCTGCCAGCCCTGTTTCAGAAGGCATCTTATCGTTTGGAAGAACCATCACCTGCCCACCCATCTTCATTACCAATTCTCCCATATCGTCGAGCAGGTCATCTACTCTCGGATTCGTCATATCTTTGTTCTGTGTATTACCCGTTACAAGGTTTGTAATCCTGACTGAGATGATCCGGTCGGCTTCAACGATAAGCGTGTCAACCCGTCCCTCCACTGCTGCCACAGCAACTTCCTTGTAATCATCGCTCCCTTTGCCACTTGCCCTTGCCTGCTCAAACCGGGCAACCAGGCTGTCTAGTTTCAGATTATACTCAGGCTCCATTATTTCCCAGGCCATTTTCGCAAGTTGATCCGATGAAACAGACGAAGGATTTATTGCAATACCATTAGGGAGTAGGAGAGGATTTTTGTTTACCTTTTGAAAAAGGTTGTGGTGTTCGGTCAATGCAGTAAGAATA
Source organism: Bacteroidales bacterium (assembly GCA_007128045.1). Classification (GTDB taxonomy): domain Bacteria; phylum Bacteroidota; class Bacteroidia; order Bacteroidales; family UBA7960; genus SKYG01. Next base: position 818 of record SKYG01000259.1, read on the forward strand.
AGGGGCCAGCCTGTGGGCTTCGAGAAGTTTTCATAAATCGCATTCGCAACCACACGAAAAAACCGTTCAGCGTCTTTTTTGGATTCTTCCTTATTACCACCATGTCCATGATGCATGCTTGTACTTTCTCCTCCTATACCGCCATAAGATGCTGTTGTTGAATGTTTCTCGGTAAATTCATCACCAAGCGCGTCTGTTATGGTTTTTGGAGTGTCGGCCGTGAGTTCAATCTCAGAAAGGGAGTGGTGGTTACCCTGAAAAAGCCGGATATCATGAAGGGTTAAACCCAATAAATGAAAATGGTCGAGCGATTGCAAATATTGCCAGAGTGGCTTGGTATGGAAACTGTCGGCCACCATGGCCAGTTCTTCAACAGATTTATACAATCCTACAAGTTTAAATATTCCTTTTGCACTAAAAACAGCCAATCCATCTTTCGTGTAATTCCAAATATCACTGTTGTTAACAAGTGCTTCCAAGGGCTCCAGATATTCTTGTACATCATTAGCAGAATATTTTTGAAGCAAAGATTTCTCCATTTCACTGACCAGGTTTTTAAACTTAATCGGATTCTTAAGATTTTCAGGATGGGTTCTGTCTGTTGACATATATAGCGAAAGACAAGGCGCCTGATCTGCTGTCAAAAGCTCCTGAATCAGTTCTTTTGTAAGTAATTCCATTGCTTTAATATTACAAACCTTTCTTATACAATGAATCGTTGAACTCTTCGCGGTCATAAAATCCGTCATCAGAATCCGTATGGTGAATGGTATTATCTCCCCTGTAATGACGAACCACATTTAATTCGTACCCAAAATCAATAACATCTCCTTTTTTAAAGCGTTTTGTTTTCGCAAAAGTTGAGCTGTCAATTTGATTTGTACTCACAAGTTTGTTCTCCTCATCAATCATTGCCATTCCGATAGGAATAATCAGGTGACTTTCGCCTTCCTTGTTTAAAAACTCATGTACACCGCCACTTGCCGGATCCTGATACGTATTGTGCCCTTCCTCAATTAAGGTTGTATCCACTTCAACATCAAGGTAAACCACACGCTCGGCAGTTTTATTTACCAACAAATGATCCACTTTCCCAATGGTGCGGTTATTTGCATCTCTTACATCCCAGCCTCTTACATCGCTATAATTTTCGGCCACTTTATAATCGGACAATTCGTCCAGGTTAAAAAGATTTTTGTTTGTCTCTGTCATCATTCAAATTATTTAAAGATTATTCAATTCATTTTTTTAAGAAGGTCCGAAGCTTCAGCAAAGAAATTCTTAACTGCATCTTTCTGCTCAAGCGTAAGTACGCGCGGTTTTATTGAGTCTGATGCACGTTGTAGTTCTTCAGCTTCGTCTGCCAAACCTGGATAATGTGCCTTTTGGATGTTTTGCAATACATTGGTTAATATATCAGTCGCCTTTCTAATGTTGTCTGCATGTGTTGTGTCAAAAGGATCTTTTGTTATCATATTTGCATATTCCTTTACCTTTTCTAAATCTGCCCGAACCTCATATCCAACCTCATCGGCCTTAGCATTTGTGGCTTCAATGAGTTTTAATAACGCTTCATTTGTATATACATGGTCTAAACCCATCTTTTCCTTACTGTTTTCTACAAAATTTACATAAGCCGTAACAGTGACGTTATTCTCCTTTACCCCTACAAGGGTAAGTTCGTTCGTATTGGTGATGTAATGATCATCTTCAGTTAATGCCGCAGTATGTTTGCCGTTATCCCGGAATAGCAGAAAATAAATAAGCAATGCTGCGATAACAAGGCCTGCCAATACCCACGGCCAAATTTGTTTTTTCTGTTCAATCTTAATTTCTGCCATAATAATTGTCTTTTAAATTTTTAATACTGAAAGCATAAAGTTGAGGATTTTTAATAAGACAACTATTACACAACTTGTGAGAAAGTTTACATCATTCACACATTTGCCATGTTGCTAATTTTCTTCTTCTTCGATTCAAAGCAAATGCAATTATATGTCAGAAGGTGAAAAATTAAGAAAACAAGTCTTTTATCTTCTTGAGCCATTTGTCAATAAACTTATTATCGGCATCTTTCGTCTCATAATTCTGCTTACCTATCAACAAAGCAACGGGTTTAAGTTCTTCGTGCTCTTCACAAATCACTTTAAAGATGGCGGCGAAGGGCAAAAATAAAATCATACCGGCTATACCCCAAATTGAAGCACCGATGATGATGCTTAAAATTGATGTTATAGCGTTAATTTTTAAATTTCCTCCCACGATTTTAGGACTCAGAAAATTGCTTTCTATAAACTGAACGAACCAGAAGAAAATAGCTATGGTTATTGGCATCCAAATAGAATCATAGGATAAAAATGCATATAATATAGGAATGGCAGCTCCCACAAGGGTTCCGACGTAAGGAATAAGGGCTAAGAGACCGGCTAAAAAACCAAAAAGGAAAGGATTATCAATGCCAATAATCCAAAGTCCGACACTGTTTACAAATCCCAGTATCAGCATAATTACCATCATTCCAACAAGGTAACGCTGTCCTACCTCCTGAACAGATTGAAACATTTTATAGGCCTTTCCCCTTTTTTCCGTGGGATAGAAACTGACAAGTGCGCGTACCAGCCCTTTTCTGTAAATTAGTACCAGAAAGGTGAATATCAGTGCAGTTAACAGACCGACAATGATATTGGCAGTACCACTGAATGTTTGACTCAACAAGGTTCCTGCCGACTCGGCTAACCATTTTTTGATATTTTCCAACAACTCTCCTCTTTCCAATTGAGGTAAAATTCCAGTGTTGTTGTTGAGGTAGAATGTGACGTCTGCAAAAACATCAAGAATTTTACCTTTAAAATCTGATAAGTTTTCTGACAATTGAATAATTTGATTTGAGAAAAGAAAAATGCCTCCCCCAATTATCAGGATTAAGCCTAGTATGGATAGTAAAGCAGACACTATTTCATTGGCACCCCAGGATTCAATTTTTCGAGCTACTGGGAAGAGAATAAACGCTATTAAAAAAGCAAATGCGATAGGAATAAGCACTGCTTTTGCCAAAATTAAAATAGCAAACAGACCAAAAATCGTGGCTATGACATAAAATACTCTCTGAATGGACAGGTGCATAGTATCATTTTGACAGGTTATTGACAGCAAACTCCCAATTAATCAATTTATCCAACACGTTGGTTACATAATCGGGGCGCTTGTTCTGAAAGTCGAGATAGTAGGCGTGTTCCCACACATCTATGGTTAATAATGGGGTAACACCCATGGTAAGTGGAGTTTCGGCGTTG
>SKYG01000139.1 GCA_007128045.1 Bacteroidales bacterium
TATTCTAATGACGTTTTATTTGCAATTATGCTTATTTTTACCGGCTTAAAAAATTTATCATTGTTGGGATTTGAAGTCCTGAAACAAAAAACGTTTACCACCATATGAAAAAATCAACAAAAATGAAGGCCATAGGTTCTGCTTTATTCCCATTGGTTACCATGTTATTCGCGATGGTCTTTTTTATGTCTTTTTCTGCATTTGCTAACGAACCACCCGTTGAAGAAGAAGAAGAAAAAAAACTGGAAAACATCTTTCCATACTCCGACGAGGAGCTACTTGCCTTTTTTGATTCGAACAGAGAGATAAGTACATTACAAAGGGAAACACAAGAAAAAATAGAGGAAACACTATCCAATTTCAATCTGACATCTGAGCGTTTCGGACAAATTGGCCGTGCTGCACAAATTGGCGCTCTTGGTGCAGGAACCTTCACACAGGAAGAAATTGACGCCTTCAACACCGTTGCACCACAGGTAACCGCCATTCAAAGAGAACAACAATCTATGATGCAGGCCCTCCTGATGGAAAAAGGATTATCTACACAAACATATCAGGAAATCATGAATATGTTCCGTCAGGATCAGGCCATGCAGGAATATGTTCGTGAGATTGCCAGAGAAAGAGCCATTGAAGCCATCAGGGAGGAGCGCAGACAACAACGCGAACTGGAAGCACAACAGCAGGAAGAGTCTTCTGAATAATAAGACCCCATTCCGTTTACAGCACCTCAGCTCACAGCACCTCAGCCACCACAAAAGTACTACCCCCGACAAATATCAGGTCGTTGGCAGAGGCATCTGCTTTTGCCTGTATAAATGCCTCCTGAACCGTGTCAAACCCCGGTCCGGTCAAACCAAATTCACCAGCCACCGACATCAAACTGTTAGTATCCAATGCACGTGGAACATCCGGTTTGCAAAAGTAATATATTGCATCATGCGGTAGCAGCGACAATATGCTTCCTGTATTTTTATCACTGACCATACCAATAACTATTCTGAGAAGGTCATATGGAAGACTTTTGAGTTGAGAAACAACGAAGTTCATTCCGTCAGCATTGTGTGCAGTGTCACAAATGATCATTGGCCGTTCTCCAATTTGTTGCCACCTGCCCAGCAGACCGGTGTTATCGACGACCCGCTTCAGGCCGTTCATGATGGCTTCACTGGAAATTTGAAACCGCCCCTGGTCATTCAGCACAGATACAGCAGATAAAGCTGTAAGCACATTCTCCTGCTGATAATATCCGTTTAGATCACATTCTATAAGTGACTCCATTCCATCCTTGTCTTTTATCACAAATTTTTGGAATGACCAATTATTACGAATTATTTGCTCTGACGACAGCAGTGTGAATAAGTCAGCAGCCACTGTTAAAGGTGCATTAAGGGCGTTAGCAGTTTCTGAAAACAGTTGAAACACTTCATGTTGCATTCTTCCTAAAACTATAGGGGTATTTTTCTTGATAATGCCAGCCTTCTCCCTGGCAATCTTCTCCAGGGTATCTCCCAGCAACAGGGTATGGTCCAGACCAATATTTGTAATTACAGACACTTCGGGCAGAAGAATATTGGTTGAGTCCAGCCTGCCTCCCAGTCCGGTTTCTACCACAGCAATATCCACCTGCTCATCAGAGAAATAGTTGAATGTCATTGCAATACCTATCTCGAAAAAGGAAGCTTGCAGGGTTTCAAAAAAATCACGGTTAGATAGTACAAAATCAGCAATATATTCTTCTCCAATATTATGGCCATTTATTTTGATGCGTTCCCTGTAATCTTTTAAATGAGGGGATGTGGCCAGCCCAGTTTTATAGCCAGCCTCCTGAAGTATGGAAGACAATATATGGGATACCGAGCCCTTGCCGTTGGTGCCGGCAATATGAATGCTGGGAAAAGAATGTTCAGGTTTGCCGAAATAGTTGCTCAGTGCAATGGTATTATCAAGGTTTGCCTTATAGGCAACAGGACCCAGTCTTTGATACATAGGCAACTGACCGAAAAGATAATCAACGGCTTGTTGGTATGTCATTTAGTTCAAGCGAATAAAATTATAGGTGATAGTGCCTGTTTGTTCTTCCGGAGCATTAGCAGCTACATCGAATCGGGCTCTTCTGGCAGCATCTTGAGCCAAACGCCATAGGGTCTGATCAGAGGTCGTTGTGCCACGGGCACCGGCAGTTGCCCTGACTACCTGCCCTTGCCGGTTTACGATTATTGATACAACCACCCGTCCTTGCGCCTGCGCAGTGTATTCAGGAATAGGCAGAAAGTTTGCCTTTCTTCCAGTGAGGTTAAATTCTACACCACCCTGTCCGGCTCCTTCGAAACTATCTCCACCAACGGCACCTTCAGGTCTTCCTTGATTGCCCTGAGTACCAGTCTGTCCCTGATCCTGGCGCTCAGTGCTTCTTTGGTCAGCTCCCGGGAACAATGCCCTTTGGTCTACCTGTGGTCTGGGTGGCTCAGGAGGCGTCTCAGGCGCACTTTGAACAGGCTCGGGGGTAGGCTCACGCCTGGGTGATTCCGGCTGAGGCTCTGTCGGTCGCGGACTGGGAGTTTCTGCCGGAAGGTGAATGGATTCTTCTGTTTGCTGGGTAACAACTTCTTCTGCCTGCGATGATGGAACGGATGGTTGTGAGGCCGGTGCAGCCGGTGATGCAGCAAGGGGTTGCAATGCTCCGGTTCCCTCATCCATGTATCCTAGCGTTACCAGCACTCCCTCCTCCTCGGGCAGAGGCAACGGTGTTGACAAGCCAAAAAGAAGAAAACACACCACCAGTACCGCATGAAATAATGCGGTTCCTATTAATGCGCGGGTATGATCCTTCTTCCTGATATCTTCCATCAGTTATTGCGGTTGTGTGGCTAAAATGACTTTATGCCGTGTTTGATACATACTGTTTATTCTGTTCACAATATCAATGACACTCACCACTTGCTGAACAGGTACAGTCTGGTCAGCCCTTAGTACCACAGAGCCTTCCAAATCGTTTTCAAGCCTGGATATCAGGCCTTGCTGAAGTTCTTCAAGATCGACAGGTGTTTCTTCAAGAAACAGCATACGTTCTGCATTGATATAAACCGTAACTGTTTGCTTAGCCATGGTACGGCTATCACTGGTAGGCAACAACAGTTTGATGGCATTCGGAGCAACCAGGGTTGATGTAAGCATAAAAAAGATCAACAACAAGAACACCAGATCAGACATGGATGCCATGCTAAACTGCACATTACGGGTATTTCTGAGTTTAATTGCCATATGAATACAATTATGAGGCGGGTTCGTGTAAAAGATCCATAAATTCAGTAGCTCTGGCCTCCAGCATGAACACAACCTTTTCTATTCGGGCAACCAGAACATTATAGCATATATAGGCAATGATACCCACTGTAAGCCCGGTAATCGTGGTGATCATAGCCTCATAGATACCGCCTGCCAGCAATGATATATCAATATTATTTCCAGCCATCGACATATTATAAAACGCCCTTACCATACCAATAACTGTACCGAGAAATCCAAGCATGGGTGCTGCACCGGCAACGGTAGCCAGCACAGCAATGTTTTTCTCAAGCTGTGATACTTCAAGCTTCCCGACATTCTCAATGGCAGCATTGATATCACTCAGGGGCCGCCCAATACGAACAATGCCTTTTGCAATCATCCTGGCAATGGGCGACTGATTATTACGGCAAAGCGACTTGGCAGAATCAATGCGCCCGTTATGAATAAAATCACGGATATTATTCATAAAGTTGGTTTCTTCCCTTGATGCCCTGCTGATAGCAAGATAGCGTTCTATGAAAATATAAATGGCCACTATGGATAAAATGACCAGAGGTATCATGACCAATCCCCCCTTTAAAGCCAAACTCCATACAGTAAGGGTCTCATGAGACGGCATAGTGGTGTCTAAAAGCGTATCAGCAAGCTCTGCCTGAACACCAGTTTGAACCTGAAGCAACAAAACATTGATCATTGGCGGTAATATTTCGTGGTTATACATGATAAAAAATCGACAGTCATCGTTTCGTATTAATAACTGAAAGCAGATACAATTATTATATATCTAACCTGCATTATTCATAAA
>SKYG01000357.1 GCA_007128045.1 Bacteroidales bacterium
AACGATAGCCGTACTGCTTGTTGACAAACTCATTTACAAGGAGGCCATTAAAACGAGGTTGCTCATCTCTTTCAAACTCAACAAGTGGTTTGTCGTTGCATGGCTGGTTGCTCCGGTTTTGGCTGTTGCTTCGATGGGTGTATCTTTGCTCTTCCCTGATGTTGCTTTTTCACCAGGGATGGAGGGCATGTTCGACCGGTACGAGGAGATGCTGACAGCAGAGCAAATGCAGGAAATGCGCAATTCATTAGACAACATGCCTTTTCACCCTTTTTGGCTGACACTGATTCAAGGTCTGGTAGCTGGTCTGACAATCAATGCCATTGCTGGTTTTGGTGAGGAACTCGGGTGGCGGGGTTTTCTTTTGCGCCAGTTTGAAAACAAAAGGTTTTTTAAGGCAGCACTGGTGATTGGTTTTGTTTGGGGGATTTGGCATGCTCCATTGATTTTAATGGGGCATAATTATCCGACTTACCCGGTCTTTGGGGTGTTTATGATGACTGTGTGGTGCATCCTGCTAAGTCCGCTTTTTCTCTATATCACCATTAAAGCGAAGTCTGTTATTGCTGCGGCCATTATGCATGGAACGTTGAATGCCACGGCAGGCCTTTCATTAATGACCCTGGAAGGCGGTAATGAGCTGACTGTCGGGGCAACAGGTCTTGCCGGTTTCATTGCGCTTATTTTTATCACAGCCGGCTTCTACTTCTACGACAAGTATATCAGCAGGGAAGAGATCATGCTGAAAGCTATCAGCTTAAATGATGTTTAGTTGTGATTATTTATGTGGTTTTATCCGATGAATAAGTTTATGACGGTTTTTAATTTCCTTAATGATAAAAGAATGCGAATAAAGATTATAAATCCACAATAAAATGAGCCACAAAATAGTACCAACATTACAACACGACCGCATCGCGATGCTTGATATCTTAAGAGGTTTCGCCATTTTCGGAATTCTGATGGTCAACATGATGTGGTACAACACACCACTCGCCTCGCTGATTTCTGATAATTCAATCTGGACAGGCACTGCCGACAAGGTGGCCCGCTTCTTTATCACTTTTTTATTTGAGGGTAAGTTTTATGTACTTTTTTCGATGCTTTTTGGTTATGGATTCTGGCTTTTCCTTAACAAAAAGAATTCTGGCGGCATATCGATATTACGTCTATACGCCATGCGATTGTTCATTCTGCTGCTGATTGGCGTCGTACATGTACTGTTGCTCTGGCCCGGAGATATTCTGGTGTTTTACGCACTACTTGGATTTGTATTGATGCTCTTCAGAAAAGTGAGAAACAAAACCCTCATTGTATGGGCCATTGTCTTCATCATAATTCCAGTATTTTTTCTGGGAGTGGCTGTACTGGTTAGTATTATCCCTGAGGCCAAAGAGGTAATGGCTCAAGCTATGATAGAACAAGATACCTTCTTCAAATCAATGATTAGCGATGCCCTTGTTGTGTATCGTGAGGGAACTTTTTCGGAAATGGTCAATATGCGTATTCGTGAATACCTGCTGGCTTTAAATGGTTTTTTGTTTTTTCATGTAAACATCATGGCCATGTTCCTTGTCGGGCAGTACGCAGCACGGAAAGCATACCTGCAAAACATCCCTGAGTACCTGCCACTTTTTCGCAGACTTTGTGTCTGGGGTTTTATCATAGGGCTTCCTATCGCCGCTTTTGGAGCCTATACCTCTATGTTTCACGATATTTACTCCCCTAATGTATTTGCGTTGGTTGCCCTGTTTTTAAATTCATTCGGTGCTCCTATGCTTACCCTGGCTTATGTGTCAGGTATCATCTTGCTGATTCATAAGGGATACCTGAAGCGCTTGTCGCAATGGTTGGCAGCCGTTGGACGCATGGCATTGACCAATTACCTGATGCATAGCATTGTAGCCTCATTTCTATTTTATGGATATGGTATGGGCTGGTACGGACAGATGCCTCCTTGGCTGGGTATCCTTCCGGTACTTGTAATTTACGGTTTGCAGATACTATTCAGCATATACTGGATGCGCCGTTTTCGCTTCGGTCCCTTCGAATGGCTCTGGCGCAGCCTTACCTACATGAAGTGGCAGAAATTTTAAGTGGTTTTTGAGACAACCAAATGATAAAGAATTTCGGTTCGTTGGTACGGATTTATTCTCAAAAACTAAAGCAAAAGCGCTTTGCCGAGTACCGTAATTCCGCTTAAGAAGAGGGTATGCTTTTCTCCTGATGATTTCGGAGAAAAAAATGCTTTCATTGCCTTTGTTACAAAAACTTGGAAATTTACAGGCAAAACATAACAAGGGTAGAGATACAGAAATTAATTTTTTGTAAACATCCGTTGCATGTCTGAACCTGACGAAAAGATATATATCTTCGCAAAGAACATTATAATCTTATTCATGAAAGCATCATCAGACAAAGAGCGCATTGATGGATTTATCAATCAGAAACACATTGCCCTGGCTGGTTATTCTCGCAACCCGAAGAAGTTTGGGCACGATGTGTACAAGACCCTGAAGGAAAAGGGTTATTCCATCCATCCTGTAAATCCGGCAGGGGGCACCGCACCCGGCGGAGAAACCATCCATCAGTCGCTCGAAACCCTGCCGCCTGAAGTAGAGGCGTTGCTGATCATGACCAGGCCGGAGGTAGCTCCCCAGGTGGTGGAGCAGGCCCTGGCAAAGGGAATCAATAGGCTATGGATACAGCAGATGTCGGGCAGCAAGGACCTGGAAAAATTGATTGACGACAAACCGGCAGATGTGATATACAACCGGTGCATCCTGCTGCATGCCAATCCCAAAGGCATTCATAAGTTTCATCGTATGATTTTGGGGCTGTTTGGGCGTTTGCCGGTTCTATAGTATCCGGGAAGGTGGCCTCCGCTGACCCTTCAACACTTCGACACTTCAAAAAGCACAGTCCAGGCGTACTCAGGGTCTGGAATGTGGCCTCTTCGGTTTCGACCATGAGACCGGTGTTAAAGTCAATTACTTTTATAGACTTTCCTTAAAAGCAGGCAAAAACATATATTAATGAAAAAGGGATATAAACTCCATTGGCCGAAATACCGGAAGCGAGGAACGGGTGAAATCATCAATATTATTGGTTATAATGGCATCCATATGACCTGATTCAGCCAATGCATTGATCATGCCATCTTCAAAATCTGAAAAACCGGAAGAAAATGCCAGATTAACCGATGCATCTGTGGTATGTAGAAGCTCAGTAAACTTCAATAGTTGCCATACTGCGCTTCGGGCTTGTTGTTTTTCTTTTTTCATGGAGCTGTTTAAAATATAGTACAACGTATCAATGGAAAATGCCGGTACAAATGGCACGATATCATGGTTAAACAATACCATAAAAAATGTCTTTTTTTCCTGGGGTGAAAGAGAACGGTTTACGATAAAATCAACGCAGACATTCACATCCAACAAAATATGTTTTATTTTATTTTGTGCGGTTTTCATACATTTCGTCCCTTAATACTTTGTAGTCTTCAGTCTGATATTTTTCACCTACGTCAATGCCATCAAGCAATATATTCAATTCTTCTGGTAACGCGTATTCCTTGCCAGTTGTTCGCTTTTCCATCTTGATAAGATTATGAAGATAGTTTTCTACTAAGCTCGATACTGAAATGCCTCTTTTTTTTGCGTATTTCTTAATCTGATGCTTAAGTGCGGTGTTGTGAAGGCTTAAGGTAATCTTTTCCATTATACGACTATATTTTACATATTCATACCACCAAAGCTAATCATAAGTCATGATTCTGCAAAATTTATTCACGTTAGATATTCAACCTGACGTTCCCTCGAGCGGATAAACTCCCTTATCTGCTGCTTCACAAGCTTATTGGGCACGGTGATTCCTGTTTCAAATGCCCCTGAAGCAGGCTTGTTTTCATTTCCACTGTGTACACCAGAACCCTGTGCAATACGCCTCAATTCACTCACCAACACATCCACATCTTCTTCTGTATTCTGCAGACCAAGACTGGCCCGGATTACCCCTTGCAGGTTGAGCATGGGTACCATCATGAGAATGAATCGCTGAAGCTTCTCCGTAAAGGGTGTGAATCCAGCCA
>SKYG01000084.1 GCA_007128045.1 Bacteroidales bacterium
ATCTTCTTCACTACCTTGGCAATGGCAATCATTGGTGAAACAACAGGAGCCAGAGAATCTATAATCTGGGGATGATGCATTTCAACAAAGCTAACAATTGCCGGGCAACTTGTAGAGATGTATGTACGATCTTGTTGCGATTCCATCAACTGTTTGTATTTCTGCGCAACCAGCTCTGCTCCAAAAGCAACTTCATTCACATAATCGAATCCAAGTGCTTTTATCATGCCCACAAGTTTACGATAGTCTGAAATATCAGTAAACTCACCTGCTATACTTGGGGCAACAATGGCAGAGACTTTTTTATCCGACTGTAACAGGCGTTTTACCTTGTCTATTGCAAAGGCAAACATCTTGGCATCACGATTGCAAACACGAATGCAATTGCCGCAAGCGATACATCGTTCAGGAATGATCTCAGCCTGACCATTGACAATACGGATGGCTTTGGCAGGACATTCCCGGACACAGGTATAGCAAACTTTGCAGCGATCCTTCACTGTGTAGATGATTTCACTGGGATTTTTTGCATTCGCCATAACGAAACAATTGATTTAACCGGACTATTTTAATCCGGCAGTTTTATGATGACAAAATTTTTCCATCTCCTGTAAGGTCTTTTTCCGGTTCTTTGTTTTATACTGATGCCTGTAAATTGGCTGTCCCCCACCTCCGGCACACCCTCCCGGGCAAGCCATGACTTCGATATAGTTTATATCACTTCTCTGCCCTTCCAGCACAGAAGAGATATAGGCATCTGCTTCAGCTATTCCGCTGACCCATGCAAAACCGACAGTCCTTCCTTTAACCGAAACTTTTGATTCTTTTTTAGCAATGAGACTTTTAGGAATGATGAACTTAAAATTATCAGACCCTCCGGTTGCCTGTACATACAACTCCATTGCAATCGCCTCAGCTTTTCCGCCAGAGTATCCCATTTTTAATGCAGCAGCTGAAGAGGCATTGTATGGGATATCCAACGATTCTTCTTTGATGTTTTTCATGTCGATACCATGTGTCCTTATCAGCCTGAAGAATTCTCTGATTGTCAAAACGGCATCTACTTCCGAGACACCTTTATGCGTCATCTCCTCTTTTGAGGACTCATATTTTTTTCCTACACAAGGTAACACACTAACCGTAAACAGCTCCTCCCGGGAAGCTTCCATGCTGGCGTCTGTGTCGAATTTTAACAGTGAACCCATCAGTTGTTGCGGTGATTTGGCCGAAGCCAGCATTGACTTCCATTCCGGACGAAAGGCCTCGACGTATTTTACCCAGGCTGGACAGCATGAAGAAAACAACAGCTTTCTTTCGTTCTTATCAATCATCTCAGCCAGCTCTGCAACTTCAAAAGCGATGTTACGATCGCAGCTAACGCCTAGGTCAAATACCCTGTATGCACCACATTTTTTAAGTGCAGCAGCTATAATACCTGATATATTTGCGTGAACTTTTATACCTAGCTCTTCAGCTACTGATGCTGTAGCCGATGGTGATACCAGAAATACTACTTTCTTTTTCGCATGATCAAGAGCTGCCTGAACTTTTTCCAGGTGTGATACGTCAACCAGCGCAGCTGTGGGACAAACCATGATACATTGCCCGCAATTGATACAACTGTTGATATTCAACCCCTTCTTAAAAGCACTGTTTACAGTCGTTTCATTACTTCTGTCGATAAAATCAATAGCGGTTACCAACTGGGTTTCCTCACATACCCTGACACAACGGCTGCAAAGTACACATTTGGCAGGATCTCGTGAAACACTTGGAGCGGAGTGATCCGGGAAATAGAGTTTCTTTTCACTAAAATACTTGCGCTCTTTTACATTCATTTCTTCTGCCAGCCATTGTAACTCACAATTCCCATTTCTCTGACAGTATAGACAGTCGTCAGGATGATTAGATAACAGCAGTTCTACCAATGCCTTACGAGCTTTTATGACTCGTTGGCTGTTGGTCAATACCTTCATGTTCTTTTCAACCGGATAGGAACAGGAAGTGATCAGGTCTCTTTTCCCTTCAACCTCTACAACACAAAGGCGGCAGGCTCCGGTAGGAGAAAAGCGATTCATGTGGCATAATGTAGGAACCCTGATACCATTGCGTTGCAAGGCAGTTAACAGGGTCTCCCCTTCCGAAACGCTTATTTGACGACTATTTACCTCAATGTGAAATTCCATGGGTCGAATATTGTTTATCTACCTGATAATTACCGCATTAAACTTACATGCCTCATAGCAGCTTCCACAGCCTATACATTTATCTTCCACAATAAAATGGGGAACCCTTGGCGACCCTATGATGGCATCAACAGGGCACTTCTTGTAACATGCAGTGCAACCTGTGCATTGATCCACATCTATTGAGAATACCCTTAAATCACGGCAAACATTGGCCTCACATTTCCGCTCAAAAATATGCATGTCAAATTCATCCTTGAAATGTGTGAGTGTATTTAGTATGGCATTTGGAGAGGATTTTCCCAGTTGACAAAGAGACGTGTCTTTTATGACCGAAGCAAGTCCTCTCAGTTGCATCACGCCCTTAAAGCGTTGCAAGGGTTTGAAGGAGTTCTTTCCAGAAGGTCTTTGTGTGCTTTGGTTCATGATCTCCAGCATACGAGCTGTACCTTCCCTGCATGGTATACACTTTCCGCAACTCTCTTTCTGAAAAAATGAAGTGAAATACCTTGCCATATCTACCATGCAAGTTGATTCATCAAGTACCACAAATGCCCCACTACCCAGTGATGACCCAATTTGCTTTAACGCTTCAAAATCTACCTGGGTATCAAGGGTTTTTTCAGTTATGTAGCTTCCACTGTTTATTCCCAGCACCAAGGATTTAAACTTTTTGCCATTTGCCATGCCTCCGGCAATCTTGTTGATGATATCCCTGAAAGTCATTCCCATGGGAACTTCAATGGTGCCATAGTCTTTGGTTTTTCCGGATAAGGTAAAAAGCTTGGTTCCTTTGCTATGTTTAGTACCTGAATTATAAAACCATTCCGGACCATTTTTTAAAATCAGGGGTATGTTATACAATGTTTCTACATTGTTTACAATAGTTGGTTTGTTCCATAGGCCTCTTTCGGCCGGATAAGGAGGTTTGGAGGCTGGCATGGCCCTCTTTCCTTCTATGCTGTTCATCAGCGCTGTTTCTTCACCACACACAAAAGCCCTGGCACCTTCCTTTATGATAATGTCTATGTTAACACCAGAGTTAAATATGTGATGCCCAGTAATGCCATATTCAGCTACCTGCTTTAACGCGAGTTTAAGTCTTTTTATCGCCAGGCTGAATTCTTGCCGGATAAAGATATATGCCTTTGTAGCTCCGATGGCATATGATGAGATAAGCAATGCTTCAAGGAGACGATGGGGGTTGCTTTCAATGATGACCCTGTTCATATAACTACCGGGATCACTCTCAACAGCATTGCAAATAAAGAATTTTTGTTCACTGGCCGTATTATGTGTAATAGCCCATTTGGCGCCGGCCGGGTATCCTCCGCCACCCCGGCCAGCCAGACCGCTTTTTTCAACAAGTTCACATACCTGTATAGGCGTAAGACGGGATATGGTATCTGCAAATGCCCAGTACCCACCCCTGGCAATATATTCTTCTATTGACTCAGGATTTATGATGCCACATTGATCCAGCAGCAGTTTATGTTGATGAATAAAGAACGGATGGTCTTCTAACATGGGAACATGTTCCCATAATTGATGTATGCTGCTGTTGTATTGCCCGATTGTTTCGATATCCGGCAAATTATTGTTGAGCACTTCATCCAGCAAATGCTGCACCTTAGCGGCAGTTACGTTGGCAAAAGAAACCCTGGATTTACCCGGTAGCTGTATGTCAACCACCGGCTCCGCCTTACAGTAACCCATACAACCACCTGCCACAAGATCAGCGTCTATTGTATGTTCAGATAAATATGTCTTGATGGCATCGTAACTTTTTTCTGCCCCCGCCACAATACCACACGTAGCCATGCCAACATATATTACAGGCTTGTTGACTCGCTCCTTGGAAATGTATGACAATCGTTTGCTGAGTTGAACCGAAGTGCCAC
>SKYG01000175.1 GCA_007128045.1 Bacteroidales bacterium
AAGTCAAGCCTGTTAACCTTGATGGTGACTTCCAGCCGGGTACTTTCCGGAAAGGAGGTGATGTAGGCACTCAACACCTTTGCATCATTCGACTCCACGATACGGGCAATTTCTCCCAGAGAGTAGTCCTGGTGACTGACTTCCAGCACCAAAATACTGCCCGGCTGCTTTACTGATGCCATTTCTGACATCATGGAAATAATTCGGGAAAGGGTGATCGATCCAAGGTAAATACCATTATCATCCAAAACAGGCACCAGGCTAAGCTTTTCGGTGGCGGCCACCCTGACCACCTCGTAAAAATGCTGCGACTGCAGCACGTATGGGCGATTATATGAAAGGCGCTGCTTTCCGATCGGCTCTGAAGGATTGTCAAGATTCAGTATATCCAATTCAGAAATCACACCCAAATATTTATCACAACCTATAACAGGCAGGTGAGACACCTTTAAGTCTTCCATCATCAACAAGGCTGTATCACCTGTCTCAGAGGTTTTTAAGGGTATCACCAATTCGTTGTAAAGGTTTCTTGGCAACATGCTTTAATACGCTATTTATTGGTGAAGGTAAAAAAAATTTATGAATCAGAAATTACTATATTTGCATTTATAAGAACCTGTACCGTGAAAAGCATTGGGTAGTTTCGATAAGTGGTACCGATCAGGTCGTCATAACCCCTTAAAACCCTGATTAGGCGGAAGTAGCTCAGGGGTAGAGCATCAGCTTCCCAAGCTGAGGGTCGTGGGTTCGAATCCCATTTTCCGCTCTGTAGTCTCATATAATAAGCCTGGTGCAATCCCGGGCTTTTTATCTTCTGCCTGTATGATTCATGCTTTTAATTCAGGTCAGATGCTAGGCGCCGGAAGCAGCCAACATAGTAGGTTAGAAAGCAAGAACATATTATAATTATGATTGCGTAACTTCGCACCAACAAAGTTGCGACTGTGATGGTATTTAAAAAGAAGACCGGATTAAAGAGAGAGCTCGGACTAGTGGACGTGATTGCCATTAGCACCGGCGCCATGATCAGCGCAGGCTTCTTTCTTTTGCCCGGTATTGCAGCCATGCAAACCGGGTCGTCTGTATTCCTGGCATATTTTTTAGCGGCAATACTGATGCTGCCAGCCATGTTCAGCATGGCGGAAATGGCCACCGCAACACCTAAAGCAGGTGGCGCCTACTTTTTCATTGACAGAAGCCTGGGCCCCTTATTCGGAACAATCGGGGGTATAGGTAACTACCTGGCCCTCATCATGAAAACTTCATTCGCATTGATAGGGATGGGGGCTTATGCTGCCCTGTTCTTTGATGTTCCGATCCGCCTTACTGCCATCGTGTTCGGAATCGTTTTTATGCTGACAAACATATTGGGTGTAAAAAAAACATCCGGTCTGCAACGTGTTCTTGTCTTATTGCTGCTCATAGTTCTCATGTTTTTTGTCGCAGAAGGATTGCGGGAAGTGTTTTTTTCTTCAGACACTGGAGAATATCTCAGAAACTTCACACCATTTCTTACCAATGGCTTTGAAGGCCTGATGGCCACTACCGGACTTGTCTTTGTTTCATACCTGGGCCTGACCCAGATTGCCAGCATGTCGGAAGAGATTAAAAAGCCTGAGCGTAACATCCCCCTGGGAATGATACTATCACTGATCATTACAGCCGTCATATATGTATTTGGGGTGATGGTCATGGTCGGTGTGATCCCTCCCGAACAATTATTCAACGACCATGCACCTGCTTCAAGTGCAGCCCTACGCATCTTTTCACTGCTGCCGCCTCAGACAGGCACCCTGCTCATCATCTTTGCCGCTGTTACTGCCTTTGCCTCTACAGGAAATGCAGGCATGTTGACAGCCTCCCGCTTCCCGCTTGCCATGTCGCGCGACAAATTATTGCCCGGCGTCTTCAGCAAAATCAGCATGTTCAACACCCCGGCATGGTCCATCCTATTTTCCGGGCTGCTATTATTTGTCGTCGTTGTTTTCCTCAGTGAAAGCGACATTGCAAAAATGGCGAGCAGCTTTCAGCTAATGATCTTTATCTTGCTGAACGCCTCTGTGATCGTGATGCGGAAAAGCCGAATCGAAGCATATGACCCGGG
Organism: Bacteroidales bacterium; assembly: GCA_007128045.1. GTDB lineage: Bacteria > Bacteroidota > Bacteroidia > Bacteroidales > UBA7960 > SKYG01. Next base: position 2,105 of record SKYG01000175.1, read on the forward strand.
CTACCGAACACCCTTTTTCCCCTGGATGCAGATAGCCGGCATCATATGCTATTTCTTCCTGATCATCTATATGGGATGGGGCCCTGGTTTATTTATCATGGGAGTAACCATCTTAGCCATTGCCTGGTACTGGTATTATGCCCGGAAAAATACAAAGCGTGAAGGAGCTATTTTTCACTGGTTTGCCCTTTTAGGAAAACTGGAACACAAAGAACTCGAAAACGAATTTCTTCATATCCTGAAAGAAAAAGGACTGCGCGATGGAGACCCTTTCGATGAAATGATCGTTCAGGCAAATATTACTTACCTGGGAAGAAAAAGAATCTCTTTCAGGTCGCTCGTCAAACTGGTCTCTCATGATCTGTCAACGAAGATCGGGCATGTGGGTAAAGAGGAGATAAAAAAGGAATTCCTGGCAGGAACCGGCATTGACCCAGCCCTGGTCATCCCACAGGTATCCATCCTATATGGCAAGGTCGCTTCAATCGAAAAACCAATCCTTCAGGTCGTGATCTCAGAAAGAGGTGTTAAAAAACCCATCATCAAGGGCGAAACTGGCACCGAACACAATATCAGGGTTTTCTTATTTATGCTGAACCGGTTCGACAGACCCAAACAACGATTGCGTTTTCTTTCACGCCTGATGGATATCGTGGAGAGGGATCGTTTTGCAGAAGATATAACCACACTCAAAAACCCGCGAGAAATGAAGGAATATCTGTTGCATAACGACAGATACATTACCTTACACCTTCAGAAATACACCCCCCAGGAGGCCTTCATCAACAAAACACTGAAAGAAGTCAGACTGCCTGCCGATGTGCTGGTGGCCATGATACAGAGAGGCGAACAAACTATTACACCACGGGGAGACACCACATTACAGGAAAACGATATTATCACCATTATTGGTGAGCCCAAAGGGATCAAGACACTGTTTATCAAATATATTCATAATCAACCGACTGATTAACAGTTTTTTCTGTACTTTCGTCGGATAGAGTTCAATAAAAAGTAAGCCCATGACCAGATTAAGCGTAAACATCAACAAAATAGCCACCCTGCGCAACGCACGTGGCGGCAATATTCCCGATGTGGTCAAAGCCGCCATCGACTGCCAGGATTTTGGCGCCCAGGGAATCACCGTACACCCCCGCCCCGACGAACGGCACATCAGGTATCAGGATGTGCACGACATCAGACCTGTTGTACATACCGAATTCAATATCGAAGGATATCCAAACCGCAAATTTATAGACCTGGTTATCGGCGTGAAACCCGAACAGGTAACCCTGGTGCCGGACCCACCAAATGCACTGACTTCCAATGCCGGATGGGACACAGCCAAACATGGCGGCTTTCTGAAAGAAGTGGTGGCCGAATTTCATGACGCCGGAATACGGACATCCCTGTTTATTGACACAGAACCGGAATTGATCTTTAAAGCCGCCGAAACAGGAACAAACCGCGTTGAACTATACACCGAACCGTATGCCGTACAGTTTCACCAGGATCGCGACAAAGCCATCAAACCATTCATAGCCGCAGCCGAAACCGCACATCAGGCCGGACTCGGCCTCAACGCAGGCCACGACCTGAACCTCGACAACCTGAAGTTCTTCGCACAACATATCCCCCACCTGCTCGAAGTATCTATCGGCCACGCCCTGATTAGCGACGCCCTGTACCTCGGCCTGGAAAATACCATACAGCTTTACCTTAGAGAGTTGAGGAGTTGAGGAGTTGAGGAGTTGAGGAGTTGAGGAGTTGAAGAGTTGAGGAGGTGAGGAGTTGAAGGAGCTGAAGGAGTTTAATCGAACAAAAGGCAGCGCGTAAATGTTGTTTAATATTAACTTTGAGCCCGCTCCTAAAACAACTTTTTTTTGTTTCCCGCAGATTTCGCATATAAACGCATATATTAACCTTTTGATTTTCAGTGAAATTAAATCAGCGTAATCAGCGGGCTAAAACTTTTCGTAGTGGTCTCAACTTTTAACTCTTAAACTTTTAAACTCTTAAACTCCTAAACTCCTAAACTCCTAAACTCCTAAACTTATCCCCCCATGTTATTGACGCCAAAGAAACGCGACCAGGCAGAATTGCTATACCTGATCCTTGGTGGCCTGTTTATCACCTCGCTGGTAACCAGCAACCTCATATTTCAGAAGTTCTTTTCCTGGAGCCCCTTTGGATGGTATACCTTCGAACTGAGCGTAGGCATCATTGCCTATCCGATTACCTTCCTGGTAACAGATATCATCTCAGAAGTATATGGCAGGCGTCGCGCCAATCGTGTTGTCCTCGCCGGAGTATTTGCCAGCATGTTTTCCCTGGCCATCGTGATGGTATCTTCCACCGCACAAGCTACCGAGTGGTCGCCGCTGAGCAACGCTGAATTCAATAAGACATTCAACTATACCTTTATCGCAGTAAGTGCTTCGATGGCAGCCTACCTACTGGCACAGCTCCTGGATGTACAGCTGTTTCATTTCTGGAAAAGGCTTACCAAAGGAAAACACCTTTGGCTAAGAAACAATTTGTCTACCATGGCCAGCCAGTTTGCCGATACCTTTGTGATCATCGGCCTGTTATGTACCTTTGGAGTCATCCCATGGGAGCTTTTTAGACCCTTGGTAATCAATGGGTTTCTGTTCAAGGTGCTCTTTGCCATGATTGACACACCATTTGCATACCTGCTCATATACGGACTGCGACGACACTTTGGCCTAAAAGGGCATGGAGCGGAGCTGGAACTGCGATGAATTGTTGAATTGTTGAATCGTTGAGTTGTTGAGTTGTTGAACTGTTGAGTTGTTAACCCGGTAACCCTTTGAGGACAGGTCAAGCCCTGTCCCTACAGTGCCACGATGCAAGGATTCGTTGACAGGTCAAGCCCTGTCAACACAGCGTGCTCTGCGAATCACTCCGCGACCCTCTGCGGTTATTTCCCCGCAACCCGCAACCCTAAACCCACAACACTATGAACCTGCACTACGAAAGATACGGAACCTCCGGCCGCCAGCCGCTGATCATTTTGCACGGGCTGTTTGGGTCGTCCGACAACTGGTCCAGCCTGGCAAAACGCTTTGCTGAAAATGGGTATGATGTGATCGTGCCGGATTTAAGAAATCACGGACAGTCGGGCCATAGCGACACCATGACCTATCAGGCCATGAATCAGGACCTGCAAGAGCTGATTGACTCACTGGATTTACCTGTTGTTCATCTGCTCGGACATTCTCTGGGTGGTAAGGTGGCCATGACGTTCGCCCAGGACATGCCTGAAAAAGTTGACAAGCTGATTGTTGCCGACATGAGTCCGCAGGCCACCAACGGAACCATTCACAGCAAACTGATCGACAGTATGCTGTCTGTTGATTTCGACCAGGCATCATCACGAAGAGACATCGAAGCCCAGCTTAAAGGCAGCATCCCGGATGACCGCATCCGGCTCTTTCTGTTAAAAAACATTGTCCGTAAAGATAAATCCACCTTCAGGTGGCAAATAAACCTTGAGGCCATAAAAAACAACCTTGGTGAAATATTTCGTGAGATCGAAGTGGCAAACACCTACACCAAGCCTGTGCTGTTCCTCAGGGGGGAGAAATCTGATTATATCCCTGACAAAGCCATCCCACGAATAAAAAAACTATTTTCCGGTGCCCGGTTCGAAACCATAAAAAACGGCACACACTGGCTGCATGCCGATAACCCGGAAGACTTCTCCAGGGAGGTGCTGAGATTTTTAGGAAAGGCCTGATCCCGGTAAAAGCTTACATCGTATAGAACTCTTCCCATCCTTTGCGGGGCATGGGCCCGGCCAGCAATTCATTGGCGGTAGGGTTGTTAATGATCTGCCTGGAATCACGGTCAAAGACAATTTTGGTGCCAAGCCTCTGGGCCAAAACACCCAGGCAGAACACCTGACTCAAGGGGCCGGCAATGTCGAACGGCGACCTGCTTTCTTCTTCACCCTTACAAGCCAACAGGAAGTTTGCAAAATGGTTGGACGGGCTCCGGGGAACCTCCGGCAATCTCGACAACATCTCCTGATGTTTTTCTGATGGGATGATAGACAATGTGCTGCCGTGAGAGCCACCTTTGAAGGTCAGCTCTTTGCTGTATATGATCTTCCCGGGATTCAGCCGCATGGGTTGTAATTCACCATCAGAAGGTGGTGGAATGTTTGGATCCAACTCTGAGCCGCCATGTCCTTCAGGCAATTCAGGGAAATTATCCAGGCCATCATACCAGGTGATGGTTACCGGTGGCATGTCGTTTCGTGCCGGGAATTTAAAGTCCAGTGTCGTTGACATAGGAAAGAAAAAGCCATTATGACCGTCGAGTCTAACCGGATCGATTTCGTAAGGCAGGCCCAGGTCCAAAAACCTATGAGCCGTATCGATGATGTGTGCACCCCAGTCGCCAAGGGCCCCCATTCCAAAGTCATACCAGCAGCGCCACTGGCCGTTGATGAAATCTTTGTGGTAATTACGGTGTTGGGCTTGCGACAGCCAGCCATCCCAATCCAAGGTTTGAGGGATGGACTCTCCTTCAGGAAATCTTGTAATGCTGGTATCCCACCCATGCCAGCGGCGGCGGCTATTCATATGTGCCGTAATGGCAGTAACATCCTTTATAATTCCTGCCTTCACCCATTCCTTAAACTGAAAATAATTGCCCTCAGAATGCCCTTGATTGCCCATTTGGGTAACTACCCTGTGCCTTTTTGCTGACTTTGTCATCAGCTCCACCTCGTAAAAGGTCCTGCCCATAGGCTTTTCAACAAACACATGCTTGCCCATCGCCATCGACAGCATCGTTACAGGGAAATGCGAGAAGTCAGGCGTTCCAACACATACGGCGTCAAAGCCCTGACTCATCCTGTCAAACATTCTTCTGAAATCCTGAAAGCGGGGAACATTGGGAAATTTCTCCATGATATCCAGCGTATGAGGTGCCCCCATGTCTGTATCACAAAGCGCAACAATATTTGCCAAGCCCGTTTGATGCAAACTATTGATAATCTGCGCTCCCCTGTTGCCTATACCTACAACGGCAAGGTCTACCTTATCACTTGGAGCAATATGCCCCAAACTCCTGCCAAGCACTGTGGAAGGAACAATGGAAAAGCCCGCAACAGCTGCTACGGCTTTCGACCCGGTTTTCAGAAAATCTCTTCTTTTCATTTGTTTAAAAATTTTTCATTATTGTTTCTCGCAGAGGCGCAAAGTTCTTAGCGAGATATTTTTTCATTGTTCAAAACTTGCGCAATATAAAAAATATTTTCCAAATTAACCGAATGTCATTGGATTCACAACCCATCAGAAGTGTAAGGAGAAGCATGTCTCCACCATGGGTTTCGAGCGTACGGTGATATTTCCTTTATGCAGCCGCATAATTTCCCTGGACAGGCTGAGTCCGATACCTGAGCCTTCCTTTTTCGATGTAAAGAACGGGACAAAGATCTTTTCCAGGTTGTCGGGTTTGATGCCATACCCGTTATCGGCAACAGAAATGCTGGCCCGGTGATGTCCGGTAATGGTGGCAACAATGCGGATCACGGGAGATGGCACGTCCTGCACTGCATGTATAGAGTTGATGACAAGGTTTATCAGCACCTGTTCTATCAGATCGGGGTCGGCGGTGAGCATCAGGTTTGGGGGAACAACCTGACAGGTGCAGTCGATATGTCGTTCTTCAATCTTGGGAAGCAGGAGGTTTTCAACACGGTCGAACAGCTCACGTATTTCGAAATACCTGAAATTGGGCTTGGGAATGCGGGTCAGGTTGCGATACACCTGCACGAAGTTCAAGAGTCCCTGGCTTCGACGTTCAATGGTCTCCAGGGCACTTTGGGCACTCTCCACATCGTCGGCGTCTATGTCTTGCCGTAACCGGATATTGTCTTCATCAATCAGCAGGTCTTTTACCGTCGATGACAAGGAAACGATGGGTGTAATAGAGTTCATGATCTCGTGGGTAAGCACCCGGATAAGCTTTTGCCATGAATCCATCTCTTTGGCTTCCAACTCATTGTGAATGTTTTGCAACGACACAAGAACGAAATCCTCATTGCGCATCCTAAACCCTGTTGCACGTACCGACAGTTGTAACAACTCATTCTCATTAAACACCTTGACCAGGTCTCTCTCGCCGGCCTTGATATGCAATAACATATCCGACAGGTTGTTGTCTATTTTCGACAACTCGTGGATATACCTCAGGTTCGACAAACGAAAGATCCGCTTAAATGCATTGTTGATCAGGTCTACCTTGCCATCTTTCCTGAAAACAATGATGGCAATACTTACATGCTGTACCACTGTTTGCAGGTAGTTGAAATGTTCTTCCTTGGCAGCACGTGTCTTTTTAAACTCGTTGATCACCTCATTGAAAGCCTGGTTCAGGTCGTCAAAACTTTTTCCCAGGCCTTTGTCTGAGAATGAGGTAACAAAATCACTATGTCTGATCGACTCCAGAAAGGTGGTCAGCTTTCTATTGGTAAGCTCCACATAGCGTACCAGTGAAAACACCTGAACAATGACAAACATCCCAAGGAGAAATGAGCTTACGATATATTCATTTTTCTGAATAATGGTAAACAACAGCAACACTGATACAACGATCAGGATCACCCTGGCAACAATATTTAGCCGGAAGTTTTTAAAGTTCATGTTTTTCGATGCGTCTGTAAAGTGATGCGCGGGTGATACCCAGTTCTTTGGCTGCCTTGCTGATATTGCCACCGTGTTTGTCGATCACTTTCCGGATCAGCATTTTTTCTGTGGCTTCCAGGTTGTGATCGACTCCGGAAACGACTTTACTGTCTGTCTTGTCGGCCGACGAAAGAAAGAAGTCGCCGGGCTGCAATACGTTAGAGTCGCTCATGATCACTGCCCGTTCAACAGCATGTTGCAGTTCACGAATGTTGCCCGGCCAGCTATGTTTTTCGAGGCGTTTCAAGGTAGAGGCATGTAAACGCTTGTTGGGCATCTTATATTTCTTTGAGTACATCTCCAGGAAGTGACCTACCAGGGGAGGAATGTCTTCGAGTCGTTCTCTGAGTGGCGGAAGGTTGATTTCCACGGTGTTGATCCGGTAAAGCAAATCTTGTCTGAATTTGCCTTCCTCCACCATCTTATACAATGGCATATTGGTGGCACATACCAGCCGCACATCCACAGGTATCTCCTTTACCGACCCCAGCCTTACCACCTTTCTGTTCTGCAGCACACTTAGCAGCTTCGACTGCAGCGGGAATGTAAGGTTGCCGATCTCATCCAGAAAGATGGTTCCTTTGTTGGCCGCTTCAAACCGGCCGGCACGGTCTTCCCTGGCATCGGTAAATGCGCCCTTCTTATAACCAAACAACTCACTCTCAAATAAAGACTCACTGATGGCCCCCAGGTCAACGCTGATAAACACCTCATCCTTTCTTCCTGATGCCCGGTGAATGGCACGGGCTATTACCTCTTTACCTGTACCATTTTCTCCCAATATCAGTATGTTGGCATCTGTCACCGCTACTTTCTGTACCGTGGCCAGCACCGACATCATGGCTTTCGAGCGGCCCACCACCTGGCTATATGGCTGGTCGCCCTGCTCTATCAAAAATTTTTGCTTGGAACGCAAATCCTGTATCTCTTTCTTCGACCGGTTCACCTCCAGGGTCGTGCTGATGGTCGCCAGCAGTTTTTTATTGTCCCAGGGCTTTAACAGAAAATTGGTAGCCCCCTCTTTAATACCCTGAACGGCCAGTTCGATATCTCCGTAGGCAGTGATCAACACCACCGCAATCGTCGGGTCGAACTCCAACACCTTGTTTAACCAGTAAAACCCCTCCTTCCCACTGGTAGCATCACGGGAGAAGTTCATGTCGAGCATGATCAGGTCATAGTTTTCGTTTTTTAATAATAAAGGCAGGTTGTTGGGATCCTTGTCGGTATGTACCGCCTTGATGTGCTGCTTCAGAAACAACTTCGCTGCCAGCAATACATCTTCATCATCATCAATAATTAAAATCCTGGAGTCAAGTTTACCCATCTTACTGTTGGTTTGGATAACGAATCGAAACGTAAGCTATCCTGAATAAAAAGCATGAATTATTCAGGCTATATATTAAAAAAACAAAGATAAGATATCCTGCGAAATGAGGATGTGATAACGACCGCTTTTTTTGTGGATCATCAAAACAGCTGTATCCCTTTGATTGCCAACCAGGCGATGAGGAGGCAGAATGAAACATCACCCAAAATAAGCGGGACGGCAGCCTTTCTGAACGGATAACCGGTATAGGCTAATGCACCGCTTAACAGGTTGTTGGGAAGAGGAGTAGCAGCAACGTAAAGGAAGATGATACCCTGTACATAAATTGACCTGAGCCGCTGTATTCTGTATAGGACCCTTTTGAGAACATTTTTTGTCCGCTCACCGCTGAGGTCCCTGGCCGAATAGCCAAACAAAAAAAACAGCACATCGCCTGCAGCGAGACCCAGACCCGAAATAAAGCCTACCAGCATGGGCTCAAGCCCGCCGGCAACCAAGGCAACGATCATGGGGTAAGCTGAAAATTTTGTCAGGGAGGTAAATGCGCCAACCATAGAAACAAAAAAAGCAAGCACATAGCTGTTGCGGATGCCTAACATGGTGATGATCTCTACCGGGTTGTGAAAGACAAACATGAATAGAAAACCCACCATAAAGACCAGCAGCGATATAAAAAGAATGCGCCTGAATGTAACCGGACTTAATGCCATCAGCTATTTTTTTTGACATGCTAAGATATGCAAATATTATGATCATTATAATATGAACTAAAACCTTAAACCATAAACTTTAAACTTTAAACTAATTAATGATTTTTCGCTATATTTGTTGGTTAACATTACCTTGAAACAAAAAAAACACCAGCCATGAAAAAAATGATGATCAAACAGTTGCTGTTGTCGATGGTGATATTGTTTACACTATCTGCCTGTAATAAAGAATTCGAGGAGTTTACACCTGAACAGCGGGGTGAAGTCATGCCTTCTCTTACTATGTTGGTTGAAACAGCCAACCTGAAGTATTTATCCGGCGAAGTTGAAATTGATAACCAGGACGTATCGTTTTTTGTTGCAAACGATGGTTTGATCGACGAGTACACTGCAACAGAACGTGCATTTACCTCTGCCGACAAACAGGCTGTGGCCAATTCGTTTGTTGCTTGTTTGCGCTCCATAGAGCTGGATGCCGACCAAAGGCCCAGGGTCAGGCGACTGATGAAGCTATATGAGAACCGCAATGAACGTATCATTGGCAACCACCGTATGCTGGCACATCAGCTTCGCGAGAGGATGGAAACAGCCCGCCGAACACTGCATATGCAGTACCGCAACGGACGTATCACTGAAGATGAATTCCGCACCCGTATAGCAGCATTGAGGGAACGTTATCAGCAGTCATTACAGCGCATTCGCAACTCCAATGCCGAAGCATTCTCCCGTTCGTACGAATTGTTGCTGCAACGTCTTCAGGAAATTCTCACCGAAGAACAGTGGGAAGCTTTTGCTGACTGTATCGGCTCCTGATTACTTATTGTCCGGACAAACGCTTAGCCTGTATTATCCAACTCAGGGTGACTTGATCTTTCCCTATAGATGGCTGGGGCGGTGCGTTTCTATGAGGCATAATCCCCCAGGATGGACAACTCCGGCAAGTCTTACTTTAGTTCGTAATTAGTGCTTCGTCCTCCTTCTTTTTCTTTAATTAAAACATCCTTTTTAATCAAGTCATTAATGTCTCTAATTGCTGTATCTTTAGAGCATTTAGCAATTTTTGCCCATTTAGATGATGTTAACTTTCCTTCGAATCCATCGAGAATTCTATTCAAAAGTTTCTTTTGCCTTTCATTCATCACAGTTTTAGCTTGTCTATTCCAAAAATCTGCTTTGAACAAAATACGATTCAATGTTGTGTCAGTTGATTTTAGAGCATCTATCAGGCAATTTAGAAACCATTTAATCCATCCCGTAATATCTAGATTCCCTTTTTGTGTTTTTTCAAGTATTTCGTAGTATTGTTTTCTTTCGATTCTGATTTGAGCTGACATGCTGTAAAAACGCTGTGAGCTTCTGTCCGATAGTGCTAATAGCATGTCTGTAAGGGCTCTGGTTATCCTTCCATTTCCATCTTCGAAAGGATGAATAGTAACAAACCATAAATGAGCTACAGCAGCTTTTAAAACCAAGTCAAGTTCCTTATTTGTATTAAACCAGCTTATGAATCGACTCATTTCAAATTCTACTACTGATGAATCGGGTGCTTGAAAATGCACCTTTTCTTTTCCCATAGCTCCTGACACTACTTGCATTGGCCCAGTGGAATCTTTTCTCCAATTTGCTACTGTTATGTTATACATTCCACTTCTTCCCGTAGGAAAGAGTGCAGCATGCCAATCAAAAAGTCTTTCAGCGGTTAATGGTTTAAAACAGTTCTGCGTTGCATCAAGCATTATGTCAACTATTCCATCCACATTTCTGTCGGAGTCAACAGAACCTGCTATTTCCATGCCTAATTTTCTGGCAATTGATGAACGAACCTGGTCTCTGTTCAAATATTCACCCTCAATCTCTGTGGTTTTTAAAGCATCAAGGGTTAAGGTTTCAAGAGTAGCTTCATTTCTAAGGTCAAATCCAAGAGATTCCATTCTTCCGAGAATTCTGCCCTGTAAATTTCTTGCTTCACTCAATAAGTTGATAAATTCTTCAAGTTTCCATGAAAAATTTGGCCAATTTTCAAGTTGATGTATAAATGCCTTCATTTGATGCATAATTTGCAACGAAAATACGATTTATTCGTTGCAAAACAAAATTATTCGTTGAATTATTTGCGTTAAATATGACTGCTATTCGTTGCACATTCTGTTTAGGTTTTTGTGCAAAAAAACAAGGTTACAAGTTTTTACACTCGTAACCCTTAAATTACTAAGTGGGCGATGACGGATTGTTCGCTTTCGGCTTACGAGCTCGACCCTTAGTCCCGGTTCGAACCGCCGACCCTCCCGATTGCATCGGGATGCTCTGAACCAGCTGTGTATGGAATCTGGCAAATACACCCTCGCAGGTAATAAAAAAACCGCTCGCAGTTTTTGAAAATTCTGCAAACGGTTATCATGTGGGCGATGACGGATTCGAACCGCCGACCCCCTGCTTGTAAGGCAGGTGCTCTGAACCAGCTGAGCTAATCGCCCCTATTTGGGTTATTCATGATGTCAAAGTTGCTCCTGGCCGACCCTCCCGATGAAAATCGGGATGCTCTGAACCAGCTTAGGGATTCGCCCCAATGGTGGCTGCAAAGGTAAAACCTTTTTTTTATTTTCAAGTTTTTTTTTAATATTTATTTCCTGGAGTTGATGATATTTTATTTGCATGTTGCCTTTGCTTTTGCTATTTAAAGTTGTTTAAAATTCGCTGTCTATCCTCATTCTCCTTATCGCTCTTATGGTACAGCTCAATAAAAACTATTCGTTGGTCGGCTGTAAAATGTGCGTAAACCAATCGCAGCCCCGAGTTCACCCCACGCCCTTTGAGTGCTTTACAGGCTATTTTTTTAACTTTAATAACACAGGTCTCAATACTCAGATTGTCAATCCGGAAGCTAAATGGAGGTCTTTCTTCAGGTTTCTTTTGCAGAATGGTTTTCACCACTTGAAGGTCATCGTTGAGGGTTCGGTATCGTTTAAGAAGGGTTTTTAAATCCTTGTCGAATTCAAGTAGCTCTTCAAACTTCATCATTACGCTTGTTCGTCACCATAATTACGCACCGAAAAGGGAGCTTCGCGGTAAAATGCCAGCTCGTAACTGATATACTTGCCCTCATCGGTTACCTCCCAGGGTAAGTCCATGTGCGAGTAGTTGCTTATGGCCGTGGCACTCCAATCGCTCATCTGCTCAATGACCTTATCAATTACATCCTTTTCGCTTGCCTTTAGCTCGGTTAGGTTGGCTTTAACCAAAGGTAAATAGCGCGTTTGCTGTAAACCGTAGTATTCAGCTTTAATGCGTTGCAGATGCCCGGCATCAATCATTTGATTAATAATGATATCTAATTTTTGAGGTACAGGGCCATAGGGCAACTTTCGATATTTAGCGCCTGTTAGATGCTCCTCGTATAGTTCGTAGTAATTAAAATCTGAAAAATATAGCAACTTATAAAGCACCGTTTCACCCACATTGGGTTTTCCAGCGCATTTTTCAAGGATATAAAGAAGCACGTTTTTGAATTTATTTAACT
>SKYG01000220.1 GCA_007128045.1 Bacteroidales bacterium
TAGATGATGAGATTCAGGAAATTATCAATATTGGATATCCTGTTAATAGCTCTCGTGATGATTTTTCAATAGTAATTGACAATGAATACAAAACAGGGTATTTTGCATCAAGAAGGGAAGGAGGTTTAGGAAATGACGACTTGTATCACATAACTTTTAAGGAGCCATTCATTGAAAAACCTGAACAACCCGTAGCTGAAATTGTTGTCTCCCCCCCTCCTGTCCCGGCAGAACCAGAGCCAACATACAAACCAGGTGACCTCATCGAAATCAACCCCATTTACTTTGACTTTGATAAATCAGATATTCGTCCGGATGCCGCCCGGGAATTGGATAAGATAGTAGCCGTAATGAATGAGAACCCCACAATGGTTCTTGAGCTGGGTGCCCATACCGACTGCAGAGGTACTGATACTTATAATGTGCTGTTATCAAAAGCACGTATGCATGCATCGTTACAGTATATCAAAGACCGCATCGAAAATTCCGAAAGACTTGTTGGATTTTTCTATGGTAAAACCAGGTTAATTAACCGCTGCGACTGTTCCGAAGACCCACCATGCAGTGAAGCGGAGCACCAGTTAAACCGCCGTACAGAGTTCACGATCATCTCGATGTAATTGTGCTCATTTTGTCTTTTTTGACATCCAATTATTCACCCATCACGGCTTGAGTGAATTATAATAGCTATCTTTGATGCTTTCATTTCGGAGACCGTTCGACCGTTCGACCGTTCGACCGTTCGACTGTTTGACTGTTTGACTGTTTGATTATAAATAGTAAATTTGCATTTTTCTATAAGTAATAAAAAAACTAATCTTTCTTCTATCCTATGAGTAAAGTCCTTGCCATTGCCAATCAAAAAGGTGGAGTGGGAAAAACTACGACTGCCATTAATCTGGCTGCCAGTCTGGCGGTATTAGAGTATAAAACGCTGTTAGTTGATGCCGATCCCCAGGCCAACACAACATCAGGTGTTGGGTTTGACCCCAAAGTTATTAAAACGAGTATATACGAATGTATTGTTGATGATGTAGAGCCAGCAAATATATTGCTGAATACCACCACTCCGAATCTGGATTTGATACCAGCGCATATTGACCTGGTAGGGGCAGAAATTGAAATGATCAACCTGCCGAACAGGGAAAAAATGATGAGAAAAGTGCTTGATAAGATTAAAGATCAATATGATTTTATCTTGATAGATTGTTCTCCATCACTGGGTCTTATCACGGTAAATGCCTTAACCGCGGCAGATTCAGTCATTATACCAGTTCAATGTGAATATTTTGCCCTTGAGGGTCTTGGCAAATTGCTCAATACAATAAAAATTGTGCAGACAAGACTAAATAAGACGCTTGAGATAGAAGGTATATTGCTGACTATGTTCGACAACAGGTTGCGGTTATCAAACCAGGTAGTCGATGAAGTCAGAACCCATTTTCAGGATCTGGTGTTTGACACGGTTATTCATCGCAACACCAAGCTCGGCGAAGCTCCCAGTTTTGGAGAGACCATTATCATGCATGATGCCCAAAGCCGTGGAGCCATCAATTATCTGAACCTGGCACGTGAATTGTTACAAAGGAATGCCTTAACCAAACTCAGTATGTCTGAGAAAACAATTGAAATTGATTAATACACGTTAGTATTTTTATAAATGACAGATTCTATGAACGCCAAAAAGCGAGCGCTGGGAAAAGGACTTAGTGCATTGCTCGACAATTCGGGTATGGAGGCACAACCTACCTATGACATAGAAAAGGATTTGAATCCTGTTGGTACCATTGGAAAGGTTTCTTTGGAGCTGATAGAAAGTAACCCATTCCAACCCAGAGAATACTTTGATGAGGATGCCCTTAAAGAGTTGGCGGCCTCCATCAAGGAACAGGGTGTCATTCAACCCGTAACTGTCAGAAAAACTGATCATGGTAAGTTACAGCTCATTTCAGGAGAAAGACGTTGTAAGGCTGCAAAAATGGCCGGCCTTGAGGTTATTCCTGCCTATATTGTTACAGCTACCGAACATGGAATGCTTGAAATGGCCATTGTGGAAAACATCCAGAGAGAGAATCTGAATCCCATTGAAGTGGCTCTAGGGTATAAACAACTGATCCAAAACTATAACCTGACCCAGGAGATGCTAAGCGAAAGATTGGGGAAAAGCAGGTCTTCCATTGCCAATTTTATTCGCTTGCTGAATTTACCTGGTGAGATACAAATCGGACTAAGGCAGGAAGTCATTTCGATGGGCCATGCCAGGGCTTTGCTTGGCGTTGAAGATACAACCACGCAACTTGAGCTCTATCAGGATATTATTTCCGAAGGTCTGTCAGTCAGAGATGTAGAAGAGATTGTTAAAAACATTGCCCTGGCAAAAGAGGAATTGCCGGAAAAAGAAAAAGAAAAAGACAAAAAACAGAGCAAACCTTACTACAAAGAATTTGAGCAAGTGCAAAAAGACCTGGCCTACCTATACGACTGCAAGGTACAGGTTAAAACAAAAATAAATGGCAAAGGGTCTATCGTGCTTCAGTTTGGATCAAAAGAAGAGCTTGACAGAATTCTGATCATGCTGAAGAAATAAATTCAGGACCAGCAATGTACGACAGATTGACCATGTTCCCACAAAGACGAACAACCGGAAATACTGGCATATCAATACTTCTGCTTTGTTTCACAGGATTTGCTTTTACTTTTCTTACCCCATATACTGTCAGCTCACAAAATAACATCAATAATGGATCTGTTGCCCCATCGTCTGTTCAAATTACAGATGATGAAGATAAAACAGAGAGACCTTTGGTATTACCAGCCAGGGCTTCCATGCTGTCTGCGACCTTACCAGGACTCGGGCAAATTTACAACCGGCGGTACTGGAAGGTGCCAATCATCTATGCAGGTTTTGGAGCACTGGCATATTATGTAAATTTCAACAGCGGAGAATACAATAGGTTTCGCTCTGCATATATTGCCAGGGTTGATGGAAACCCAAATACTGTTGATGAATTTCCATTCCATTCGACAGACGTATTGCAACGCGCCATGAATATTTACCGGCGAAACCTGGAAGTTACCTACCTGCTTGCCGCAGCACTATACCTGTTAAATATTTTGGATGCCAATGTTGATGCACATCTTATGGACTTTGATGTCGGAGAATCTCTCAGCATGGGAATGCGCTCCATGCCCACTATGGCAAATACCGGATATGGAGCTCCGGTTTCACCGCCGGGACTAACCCTACGAATAAACTTTTGAGAATAATGGATACACAATTAAAGATTGTCATTATAGGTTACGGAAAGATGGGCAGAGGCATTGAAAAGCTGGCCCGGGAACGAGGCCACAGCATTCATGCCATTATCGACAACGAATCTGACTGGATCAGGTATGATACCATCTTGAAAGATGCCGATGTGGCCATAGAATTTACTACCCCCAACACGGCGCCCGGAAATATTGAACGATGTTTCGACAAAGGCATTGCCGTGGTAAGTGGCACCACCGCCTGGCATGAACACCTGCCACGAATCATAGACTTATGTCAGAAAAAAAATCAAACCCTCTTTCATGCACCAAACTTTAGCATCGGTGTAAATATTTTCTTTGAGATAAACCGCAAGCTTGCCACATTAATGGCCGGCATCCCCACATACAAGGTAGAACTATCCGAAATACATCATACACAGAAACTTGATGCACCAAGTGGAACGGCTGTAGCTTTGGCAAATGATATACTTGACCTCAGGAAGGAACTGAAAGGGTGGGTACTAGCCGACAAGTATAAAGAAAATGATGTAATACCTATTGAGGCATTAAGAATAGATAACACACCGGGAACACATTCTGTTACCTATAACTCTACCATCGACAGCATTGAAATAAAACATGTTGCCCATAGCAGGGAAGGATTTATTGAAGGGGCCTTATTGGCTGCTACCTGGGTGCACAATAAAAAAGGTATTTACACAATGAAAGACTTATTAAACCTATAACTCCATATTATGAGCATTTATCTGATTCTCACCATACTATTTTTCCTGGCCTCCATAGCAGGACTTTGGAAAA